>CAZIDA010000033.1:0-13183 GCA_964537865.1 uncultured Acidobacteriota bacterium | reverse complement strand
ATGGTTCGTGCCGCCAACTTCGCTTTTGGAAAACTCTTTCCCGTCTGCCCGCTGAACTGGGGCGCTGACGAATCTCAAGGCAACGAAATCGTCGATCGCGCCGTCAAGAGCGGCCTGTTTCCGTTGTATGAGATCGAGAACGGCGTCACGCGAATCAACTACGACCCGGAAAAAACCGGGCGTAAGATTCCGGTGCAACGCGCGTTCGAGATCATGGGCGCGGCCTTCAGTCATCTCTCCAGTGATCGATTTGCAGAGGTTGTGCGCGAAATCCAGCAGGAGACCGATCGCCGCTGGGCGCGATTGAAGGAGCTCGACGCTAATCCAAAACTGTGAGCATGCCGTCGCCGCTTTCGCAAATCAGGGGCGCGAGGGAGAACGAACCAACACGATGGACTCATCAAGGTTCTTCGATGGAGGAGGATCTCACCATGAGAATGATCGTCGATCTGACCCAGGAAAAGGGATTTCGCGTCAAGACCGGCCAAAACGTTTTCTTATGCGACCGCGCCGCGCAAGAGGCCGCAAAACATCCTTCGCTGACGCCCATGGAAATGTTCATCGCTTCCTTGGGATCGAGTTTTGCGAGCGCGGCCATCAGCTTCTGCGAAGAGCGGTCCCTGTCCTTCGCAGGACTTCAGGTGATGCTCGACTGGGAGTACGCCAAGGAAAACGGAAGGCTGTCGCGAATCGATATTGCGGTTCACATGCCGGAATCCATCACGCCGCAATTGGAGGACGACTTCATGAGCGCCATCCACGCCTGTGAAATTTACAAGACGCTCTTGGAAAAGCCGGAGATTCACTGCCACGCCACCGTTGATTTGGAAAAGGCGGAGGGAGAGTCGCTGCTGCATTTTGTCGGCGCGGAATGAGGCGCAACGAAGTCAGCGAGGAAGCGGGGCGATCGGATGTCTTGCGCCCCGCGGCAGGGTTCGAAGCATGATTAGAAGTTGAACGAACAGCATTTTGCTGAATGCGAGGAGCTTTCAAAAACATGCACTCTATTGTGGCCAAGAAACAATTGGCGCCGGACGTGGTTCAATTGGAGGTGGAAGCGCCGCTCATCGCGCGCAAGCGAAAGGCCGGACAGTTTGTCATCATTCGAATCGGCGAAGAAGGCGAACGCATTCCGCTCACGATCGCCGATTCAAATCCTGATCGCGGAACCATCACTCTCATCGTTCAAGGTGTGGGAAAGACCACGAAGGAATTGAATTCACTGAAGCCCGGCAACGCGTTGATCGACGTGGTGGGACCGCTGGGCAAGCCCACGCACATCGAATCCGACGCGCATGTCGTTTGCATCGGCGGCGGCATTGGCGCGGCAGTGGTCTTCCCTATCCTCAAGGCGTTCCGGGACTCGGCCAGCCATGTGACTTCAATCATCGGCGCGCGGACCAAAGACCTGCTCATTCTGGAGCAGGAAATCCGGGCCTTGTCGGAGCAAACCATCGTCACCACGGACGACGGCAGTTACGGCATGCACGGGTTCGTCACGGATGCCTTGAAGAAAATCATGAGCAACGGCAAGCCCATCGATTTGGTGATTGCGATCGGTCCCGTTCCGATGATGCGGGCCGTGTGCCGCGTGACGGCGGAAGCCCAGATTAAAACCATCGTCAGTTTGAATCCTATCATGGTGGACGGCACCGGCATGTGCGGCGGCTGCCGCGTGATGGTAGGCGGACGAATGCAATTTGTGTGCGTCGACGGACCGGAATTCGACGGCCATGCCGTGGACTTTGATGAGCTCACGGCGCGTCTGCGTAGTTACACGGAATTTGAAAAGGAAGCGCTCGCGCGTTACGAGAATCTCTGTGGAGTCCATTGCGGAATCCAGGCTTAGCTCGCGCCACGAAGATCCGGAACCGTTCATTTCTGAAGGAGACTTTTAGAACCGCTTATCTTTTTAAAACTTATGCCGAAGAAAATTGGTGCTAAAACAAAGACTCCGATGCAGTGCCAGGACCCCCACGAGCGCGCTCGCAATTTCCAGGAAGTGGCTTTGGGGTACTCCATCACCGAAGCCGTGGCCGAAGCCGACCGCTGCATCGAGTGCAAGAACCGGCCCTGCATTGCCGGATGTCCGGTGGAAATTGATATTCCCGCTTTTGTAATGGCGGTCGCCGAACGGCGTTTTGAGGATGCATCACAGATCCTCAAGTCCAAGAACTCGCTGCCCGCCATTTGTGGCCGCGTCTGTCCGCAAGAAGAACAATGCGAGTTGAAATGCACCCTGGGCGCCAAATTTGAGCCGGTGGCCATTGGACGGTTGGAGCGTTTCGTCGCCGATTGGGGACGCGAGCATCTCGGTGAACAAACCATCACCCCGCGTCCTTCTCATGGGAAGAAGGTGGCCATCATCGGCTCCGGCCCCGCGGGTTTGACGGTCGCCGGCGATCTCATTCAATTGGGTTATGCCGTGACCATCTTCGAGGCGCTGCACAAGGCTGGAGGCGTCTTGGTTTACGGCATTCCCGAATTTCGTTTGCCCAAGAGCATCGTGCAACAGGAAATCGATTCTCTCATCGCTCTGGGCGTCGAACTCCGAACGAATGTCGTCGTCGGCAAGTCCATCACGCTCGACGAATTGATGACCGAGTTCGGATATCACGCCGTGTTCATCGGCACCGGCGCCGGTCTTCCCTCTTTCATGAAGATTCCGGGGATCAATCTTATTGGCGTTTACTCGGCGAATGAATATCTGACCCGTTCGAATTTGATGAAAGCTTACCGATTCCCGGAGTACGACACCCCGGTGATTCGCGGGCGCAACGTCGCCGTGGTCGGTGGAGGAAACACGGCCATGGACTCCGTCCGCACGGCCTTGCGGTTGGGCGCGGAAAATGCTTACCTCGTCTACCGGCGGTCGCGCACCGAAATGCCGGCCCGCAAAGAAGAAATCGAACACGCCGAAGAAGAGGGAGTGCAGCTCTTCCTTCTCAATAATCCGGTGGAGATCTTTGGTGACGAGAAGGGCCGCGTCCGCGGCATGCGCGTCCAGAAAATGGAGCTCGGCGAGCCGGACGAATCGGGGCGTCGCAAACCGGTTCCTATTCCCGGCTCTGAATTCGAGCTGGCCGTCGACACGGTGGTGATGGCCGTCGGACAAGGCGCCAATCCGGTGTTGACTTCAACGGCGCCGAATTTGAAAACCACAAAATGGGGAAACATCATTGCCGATCCGGAAACCGGCGCCACCAACGTCCCCGGTGTTTTTGCGGGAGGAGACATTGTGACCGGCGGCGCCACCGTCATTCTGGCCATGGGGGCCGGACGCAAGGCCGCTCGGGCGATCGATCAATATCTGCGCGAAAAAGAATTCAAGGCCCCGCCGGCGCGTCCGGATTTGGTTGTGGAGCGTTAAGGGAGTCTGCGGTTCGAGTCCAGCGATCTGAATCACCTGCTCTCGCGTGAGGAGCGGAGACCGGAGCGAACATGTCGTTGATCATTAATCATCAAGAGAAATACCAATTCGAGGCGCTGACGCGAAAACACTCCATTCTGTGCGATCAACCTGTGGTCTCCGGTGGAGGCGACTCGGCAATGACTCCCAGCGAAATTTTTGTCGCCGCTCTGGGGATGAGCATGGCCGTCTATATTCAGCATTTCTGTAGGGCTCGAAATTTTCCCGATGAACAGTTCTCGCTCCACCTGGATTGGGAGCAGGACGAAAACCCTGTGAGAATTTCGAAGATCAGCGCTTGCATTCATCTTCCTCAGGAGGTTCCGGAGCGTTACCGGGAGGCTTTGCGCCACGCCGCGGAGTCATGTCCGCTGGAGAACACGCTGAAGGCTCTCCCGAAGATTGATATTCAGATGGGCTGAAGCGCCGCGGTTCGCAGAGCCATCGCAGGCTTGATGGCATCAATAAATTCTCTGATGAACTTCATGAAAGCCGCGTTATCGGAGATAGAGTACGAAGAGAAAGAGCGGGTATTGACCAACCTGGAAGGGATGAACGGAGAAGGCTGACGACCCCGGAACGCCGGATCAATTGCAGCCTGTTTACTTGGCGGTTTAAGTGTTAGAATGATTGTGGTCAACGATTCAAATTCAGGAGGAGGCTCAAGAACTTTTTGAGATAACCGACACGCTTCCGGCGTCCCCGCCGAGGTCGCCCAAGCAATGATTAGATCAGGAAGTTGTTTCTAACGGGTGGGGCAAGGAGGCTCCTAATTTCCCGCCCGTCGATATTATCGTTTGGAATTTCGATTCTGTCGGCTGTGCCGATCGAAAGGATTCGCATACCGTCTCTTTTAGCCGAGGGAGTTTTCTCGAAGCACGGATGCCCTATTACCCTAATTACCATGCGCCTCGAAGTCACAACTCTTAATCACCGCCATCAACGGGTCATCATTCACGCCAAGCATGACTCCATCTCCATTTGTCTTAATCACTTCAATCACAGCATGAATTTCGATCGGGAAGGACGAATGATCTCCGTCTTTCTGAACGGACACACCTTTCAGCGGAACGAGGACAATCGCTACCTGGTCAAATGGAAGACGGATCGACTCGGGTCTCCTTTGACCATGCGCAGATCCCTGAGTCCCAAAGAGGTGGACGAGTTTTTCGAAGGGACCCGCGAGACCGTGCATGAGGTTTACCATGCCCTGCTGCATCAGAAGATGAAAGACTTGATTGAGCAGAAGGTCCCCGTCAGCGATGCCAAGGCCATTCAAGAATGGTTGGAACGTATTCTGAGTTACACGACCGAGCGCTATGAAGAAAGAGCTCGGGACTTCTTGAAGATTTACAAGCCCATCAGCATCCTTCCGCCCGATCAGTACCGCTCGTTGGTAGTTCAAGCCACGGAAGGCTGTCATTACAATCGCTGCAACTTCTGCATCTTTTATAAGGACCGGAAATTTCATATCAAGACGGTCGAAGAGTTTAAAGCGCACCTCCGCGGTCTTCGCGAGTATTATGGAGAATCGCTGCGCCTGCGACGCACAATTTTCCTGGGAGACGCCAATGCCATCGTGGTTCCCCAGAAGACGCTGCTGAAATTCTTGGACATCCTCAACGAGGAATTCGACATTACCCCTCCCGGTATGGAAAAAGAGGAGCGGACGCAATGGAAGGCCGCTCACCCCATCCATTTCAACGGCATCGTCTCGTTCATGGATTGCTTCACCTCCGGGGAGAAGAGCGTGGAGGATTTTCGCGAGCTGGCGGCGCGAAACCTGAAGCGCGTCTATCTCGGCGTCGAGAGCGGAAGCGACAGCGTTCTGGAATTCTTGAACAAACCGGGTCGAAGCGCGGAGATTCGAACGGCCATCGAACGAGTCAAGAAAGCTAATATCGCCGTGGGAATTATTATCATGGTCGGAGTGGGCGGATTGAAATTCAATGCGGAACACATCGAAAGAACCGTCAAGCTGCTGCGGTCGCTGCCACTGACCGATCACGATTTGATTTATTTCTCGGAATTCGTTCAACTGCCGGAAATGACCTACACTCGAAAAGCCACTGAAGAAAAGATTCGCCCGCTCACCCCGACTCAGATCAAGACTCAACTCAACCTAATGCGCCAGCAATTGAAATCGAGCTGTCCGATGCCTCCCGCCAAGCTGTCCGTGTATGACGTTCGAGATTTCCTCTATTGATAGCCGTGCGCGAGAAGAATATTTTCCCTGAACCAAGTCGGAAATCTTCATCGAGGAAACCTCTCTGCCCTCCCCCAAACGGCGCCTTCCCACGATATCAAGCCAGTTGATCCTTTGGCGAGGACCATTTCATTGAACTGGACCAGACCAGGCAAACTGCAACTGCGGCCTGAAACAAATCGTTGCAATGCAACGCGGTAACGGTGAGTCAAATCAAATTGGAGTGAGGGAGTTTGGTTAATCCCAAGATTCTAAAGCGTTCGGTTATTTCATAGTAATGTGCCGCTCCCTCTCAGCTTGGTAAATTAATTGCATGATTTGGCTTCGGAAAGATAGTCTCGGGCAATTCAGACGTTCGTCCTGAGAGACGAGGAAGAAAAACCGAGGATATCAGTTGGGGTTCAGAAATTACCAATTTATCCATTTGAGATCGAGGAGAGCATCTTCCGTCGGCCGCGACTGGCGGGTCTTCAAATCGGTCGGTCCTGTTATCAAATTCAATGAAGAGCGCATGCACAAGGAGAAGACTATGACCTCATCCAAGAGCCCGTTGAGAGCGATTAAGTGGGCGCTTGTCAGCGGCCTGGTGATTATCGGATTGGCAGGGGCGTTTTCGGTTTCGCTTTCGAAGACCGCCAAGCCTGACAAACCAAGCGTTCCGCAAGCCACTGCGGCGAAGGCCACTGCCGGGGATTATGTGGGTGCGGAGACCTGCAAGACCTGTCACGAAGACGTTTACAACAATTTCAAACAAACTCCCCATTTCAAACTCACGACCTATACGAATCGTGCTCCCGGCGACAAGGGGTGTGAGGCTTGTCACGGGCCCGGGAAAGCCCACGTGGATTCGGGCGGCGATAAAACGAAGATCCGGACTTTTGAAAACATGTCTCCGAAACAGATTTCCGATGTCTGTTTGCGGTGCCATGTGGGATCCGAGGAGCACAACAACTACCGGCGCGGCGAGCACTGGCGCAACGACGTGAGCTGCATCAATTGCCATGCTCCGCATGCCGCGAAGGCCACGGAAAAAATGTTGGTTCAAAAGGAACCTGATCTCTGTTACTCCTGCCACTCCGAAGTCAAAGCGGAATTTGCCGCCCCCTTCCATCACCGAGTTCCGGAAGGCGCCATGAAGTGCAGCGATTGCCATAACCCCCACGGAGGATTTGAACAGAAGCAAGTCCGGTTGGTGGACGGCACCAGCGCCCCTTGCTTGAAGTGTCATGTGGATAAGCAAGGACCGTTCGTATTCGAACATGCGCCCGTGCGCGTCGAAGGTTGCACGATTTGCCACAACCAACATGGATCCGACAATCCGAGAATGTTGAAGCGGAATCAGGTCCGACAGCTTTGCTTGGAATGCCACACGGAAGTGGGCACCTCCGCGCCGAACACGCCGTCATTCCACAACCAAGCCACGATCCGGTTCCAGAATTGCACCACGTGCCATGTCACAATTCACGGCTCCAATGTCAGTCCCTTCTTCTTCCGCTAGGCGGAATGGACGACACAGTCAACGATATTTTGGGAGAAAACGATCATCATGAAAAACAGAATAGTATTCACCATATTAATCGTGCTGGGGATTGCGTTGGGAGCGATGGTCATCCGAGCTCAATCGTCTACCTCGCCCACGGACGGCACGACGGTCGGCAATTATGTTCTGACCACCGACGCGGAACTGGGAGTCCGCTTCCGCAGCGTCGACGGCGATTTTGAGAAGTATCGCAGCGATCTGAATTATGGCCGGGGATTCCGACTCTTCAACGTCGATTTTCTGGCAAAATCAAAGGACGGCCATGGGAAGCTTTTCGACACTTTCCGCCTCAGCGCTCTCGGCTGGGGAGGAGATCCCAGCCAGTACTTGCGGATTGAGGTCGAGAAGAACAAGTGGTATCGATTCGATTCCAATTTCCGGCAGTTTGCCTATTTTAACGATCTCACCAATATCGCTTTGAACCAGCACCAGAACGACATTCAGCGCAAATTCGGGGATTTCAATCTGACCTTGTTGCCGGACAACGAGCACTTCAAAGCACACCTCGGTTACACCTTGGAGTACGACAACGGAGTGGGAATTTCCACCTACGATTATCAACGGAACGAATTCCCGTTGCTTGCTCCGACTCGTGACCAATCCAACGATTTTCGGGGCGGCTTCGATGCCAGGATCCTGGGAGTGGACATCTCGTTCATGCAGGGATACCGCCACTTCAAGGATGACAGCACGTATTCCATTCCTTCACTCGAGAACGGCAACGAAGGCGGCCCCAGCGCGATTACTTATCTGGATCGCGAGATTCCGACCCGGGGCAGCGATCCTTGGACACGCTTCAGCGCTCATACGCTGATCGCCAAAAAGTTGGATTTCACCGGGCGGTTCGCCTATTCCAGTTCCAAGTCCAACTACGACATGACCGAGACCATCCAAGGAACTGACGCCTCCAACAACAACGTCCTGCTCGACCTCTACAATTCCCTGGGAGCGGCTAAGCAACACAACGGGATGGGAGATTTTGGCGTTTCCTTCTTCGCCACCGATCGCCTCACCATCTCGGACACCTTCCGAGTGAACGATTTCCAAATCAGCGGCGGATCACCCTTGAGTGAATTGCTGTACCGCACACGGACCACGAGCTTTGGAACGACCGTACTTCCCGTTCTCGCCGTGAGTTCCCTTTCGTTCCGGTTCCTTGGCTATCGGCAATTCCTGAACACACTCGAAGGCGATTACCGGATCGATCCCCGTCTGTCGGTTCACCTCGGTTATCGTCATAACAACTTAAGGACCGATGTCGCCGACTCTGATCAGCCGCCTGCGAGCCCGCTGGACGAAGACATCCGCACCTTCCACACGAACTCAGTCTTCGGGGGCTTTTCGGCGCGACCGGTGAGTATTTGGACGGTCTATTTTGACATCGACCACGGAACCTCCGACAACGTCTTCACACGCATCTCCAATTTCGACTACACCAACGTGCGAGTGCGCACCCGCATCAAGGCAACGAGGACGCTGGCAATCAACGGCTCGTTCATCTCTCGGGGCAACCGGAATCCGACCGAGGTCTTTAACGGCGCCAATTTTACAAACGATATCACGACCCGGAACTTCAGCACCTCGGTCGACTGGCTGCCCAGCACGAAGTTCTCCTTGTCTGGGGGCTATACACTGAACCACGTCAATTCCGACGCCTCCATTATTTTCTTTTTGAGTGGCGTGCAGACAAACGGCGACAGCCTCTACTACATCAGGAACAACTACTTCTTTTTCAATTCCCGGGTGCAGATTCTCCCGCGCGCCACGCTGTTCGTTGCTTATCGCATCAGCAAGGATCTCGGCCAGGGAGACCGAGTCGCTACTTCTCCCACCGAGATCCTGTCGTCTTATCCGCTCAGCTTTCAGTCGCCGGACGTCCGCCTCACGGTCAAGCTCACGGATCATATCGCGTGGAATGCCGGCTGGCAGTACTACAATTATCACGAGACCCTCGTCGGCACTCAGAACTATCACGCCAACTTGCCTTACACTTCGTTGAGGTTCACGTTCTGAGGAACTGACTTCTATTGCTGACGTTTTGGTGGCGACAATCGGGAATGAATGTTTTCCATGTTTTTTCTCCGGTTGTCGCCATAGTTTTTATGGCGAACCGAGCTGAAAGAACCACCGAATGCGTCCGCCTGATCACTGCCGTACAGTCCCTCACACAACCCATGATCGCGCCATTTCTGATTACGCCATCACCTTGGCTCTCAAGGCCCGTTTCATCCGGCAATGGATCCTGCAACAAAAGACCTGTAACAAGACCGTTGCATGCAACTCTGACCTGTTACTGAGCAAAATTGATGGTGGGACGAATTGTCCTGATCTCACACAAGTCGCGGGACTTAAATACTAACGAAATAAAGGAATGTTTTCATAATATTGGCAGGCCGTTTGCCCTATCTCATTGGGGAACAAAGCGCTAGACAGGAAATCGTGAGGCCAAAGTTGAATCAGAATTTTCCAGTCAGCCAGAGTGAAGGGTACGAGCCCATCGATCATTCGAATTCTCTTTGCGAATTGGATTGGACTTGATCGTCGAGGAAAAGGAATGAAAAAGAACAGAAAGCATAATACGTCATCCGAACCTTCTTCCGATCGTTTGACGGAAGTCAGCGGACGTTCCCCCGGTGGATTATCCTCCGCGCCGAACCGGCCGGCGGCCAGCCATCGAAAGACCAACATCTTGGATGATTCTCTTCGGTTCCTGAGTTCCGTGCGATTCGGTATCTATCTTCTGATTATCCTCGTCATCATTTCGTTCGTCGGGGCCGTCATCCCTCAAAAACCGAACACCACTCCCGACAAGCTTCAACAGATGTTTGCGCCGGCGAACTTAATTTTGTTGGATCATCTCGGATTTCTGGATCTGTTTCACGCCTGGTGGTTCAAAGCGCTGCTAACGTTGTTGGGCCTCAATATCGTCTTTGCTTCGTTGGATCACTTCCCGAATGCCTGGAAGTACATGAAGAGCCGCGCCACATGGCTGACGGAGGTGGTGATTCGCGCGCAACACGAGCACGCCGATCTCAGATTCTCTCTTCCGGTGGAAGAAACACAGAAAGTCGTGGAGACCACCCTGAAGAAATTCATTGGCCGCCCGCATGTGACGGACCGGGAAGGGCGAAGAGTTCTCTTCGCGCAGCGCCATGCTTATTCGCGCCTAGCCGCGTACGGAATTCACTTGAGCCTGTTGGTGATTTTCGCGGGAGGGCTGATTGGTTTGCAGTTCGGCTACCGCGGGCAATTGACGTTGAATGAAGGAGAGCAAACTTCCCACGTCGTTCTCTTCGACACTTCGCGGAACGTGGTTGAAGCCGCGAGCGATCCCAAGGTGGTTGAACGAACGATGCCCTTTACTTTGCGGCTGGAGAAGGCTGATGTGGTTTTCAACAATCCAAAGGAGGCCAGCCTTCTCCGGCGCGATGACATTCAAAGCCCCGGTGTGGTGAAGAATTGGTATTGCACGCTCTCTGTCTGGGAAAAGGGAGTCAAGAAGGAAACGCGAGTGGTCGCCGTCAATCAGCCGCTCTCGTATCGCGGGTATCGGTTCTATCAATCCGGCTTTGACTTTGGCGAAGGTTTCAAATCGATGACCTTTCTCGTGCGCACAAAACAATCCAACGGAACCTTCGAGGAAAAGAGATTCGTGGTCCAAAAAGATCAGCCGCTCCAGATACCGGAGCTTGGCCTAACCGCTACCGTCGAGAAAGCGGGAGTGATGTCCGAAGCGGACATTCCTGTTGCCGTCCTCAGCATTCCGCAGAAGGGCAAAGCAACGCCCGTTCAAATTCCGGTCTTTGACGAAACTTCCACGCGGCAGATACGAGAGGCCAAGGGTGAAAAAGAAGTCATCTCGAAGCTGCCCGATGGGTCCGACATATTCCTCGTCGACGCCGTCCCGGTATTTGCTACAACCCTCCAAGTCTCTCGCGACCCCGGCGTCATGACGGTGTGGGTTGGATGTGTTCTGTTGATGCTGGGATTGATGCTCGCATTTTACTTTTCGCATCAACGGGTGTGGGCGATGCTGATTCCGGCGGAGGGAGGCGCGCAGGTCGTCATGGGCGGAGATTCCAACAAGAATCGAAGCGGCTTCGCCTCCAAATTTCAGCGGCTCGTTGACTTTCTGAAACAAGAATCTCAGCGCGCCGAAGAACGGAAGTCCCGGTAGGAGGGAAACAGAATGAGTCATATTCAAGCGCAACGCCTTCAACCACACGCCATGCCGGCCCCGCAGAAGATTCTCTGGCCGATGGCGTCCAGCATTGCCGGAATGCTCCTCCTGGCGATGTTTGTGATCCCGTCCATTCTGAAGAGCGGCGGTGGGCTGACCGATCCCGGTTCCTTGCTCGGCTTGGCGATCATCTTCTACGTCGGGGCGTCCGCTTTGTTTGTGAGTTTCCTGTTGCGTCGCGCAGAGCGATTGATGCAAGTTGGCCGGGGTTTGACGCTGGTGGCCTTCATTTTTCATACCGGCGCGATCGCGGCTCAATGGATGGTGACCCACCACCCTCCCATCTCCAACATCTTCGAAATGCTCATTAGCTTTGCCTGGGCGCTGGTGCTCATGGATTACGTGTTTCAGCGCCTCTACAAACTGAAAATTCTCAGTTCGTTTTCCGTTCCGATCGCGACTCTGGCGGTCCTTCTTTCCACCATTCTGCCGTCCGATCCTTCACGCACTTTGCCGCCGGCCCTTCAAAGTGTCTGGCTTTACATTCATGTCACATTTGCCATTTTCAGTTACGTGGCGTGCGCGATTGCTTTTGTTGCTTCCGTCCTCTATCTCGTTAAGGATCGCGTGAAGCTGGAAACCTTCGGAGTCATCACCCAAGGGCTCAACGTAGCGACCCTCTTCGGAATCGACTGGCTGGGCAATGCCGATAATGTCCATCATCATTTCAATATCCTTGTTAACGGGCAATTCTTTATCAACCTGCTTTACCGCGGGCAAGACATTTCCATCCCCGGAATGGAAAAGACTTTTCTGGTGGCGCCACTGCCCTGGGCAGGACAGCTTCTTCGGATTTCGCTGATCGTTTCGGTCGTCGGATTGATCTTCTATCTGATCAAAGCAAGTTCAAAGGCGCTGCTCCGGATCACGCAGTTGAGCCTTGTGATGCAGTTGGCGTCTGTGATTGCGATTCTCACGGCGCTTGCCACCACGTCGACGCAACAGATGTTTGATCGAATCCCTTCGCAAGTCCTCGGCCTGTTCGACGCCTCCGCGCTGATGTCCGTGGCCACGATCGGAATCAAATCCGATCCCTTCACCTTGGCGGGAATCCTGGTCGCGCTCGTCACCACGCTTCTCTATCTGATTCTCAATTCCCGCCACGAACCGATTCTGGCCATGCTGCCGGAATTGAGGCTGCTGGACGAAGTGAATTACAAGGTCATCACCATCGCCTTCCCTCTGTTGACCCTGATGATTGCGACCGGCGCTTTTTGGGCCAATCGGACTTGGGGTTCTTACTGGAGTTGGGATCCGAAGGAAGTGGGCGCTTTGATTACCTGGTTGGTGTATGCGGCTTATTTACACATGCGCATTGTGAGAGGCTGGTCGGGACGCCGCGCCGCTTACTTTGCCATCATCGGCTTTGTGTTTGTGCTTTTCACTTTTATCGGCATCAGTTATTTGCTTCCGGGATTGCACGCGTATGCCTGATCCCGAGCGGGGCTTGACAAGTCTTCATCCGGAAATCGGATGATGGATGTTCAATTGGTTAAATCTCAAGGAGGCTGTATTCATGAAACTCGCAAAGTTGCTTTTCTTCTTCTTTGCCCTGACGCTGTTGTCCCTTTCCATGCTCTATGCCAAACCCGAGTACACCAAGAAGGAAGGAAAAGCTTGCACCTACTGTCATTCCAAAGGTAAAGAGTTGAATGACACCGGCAAGTGCTATCAGAAGCAGCACAAGCTCGACGGCTGCAAGTCGACACAAACCAAGTGACGCGTTACGGTCGTTCAAGGGGCCCTGGTGATCGCGGATGAGCCTGGAAACGACACCCGGTCAGAGGG
>CAZIDA010000032.1:0-13437 GCA_964537865.1 uncultured Acidobacteriota bacterium | reverse complement strand
GCGTATATCACAACTGGGCTAGTTGTACAAGTTGTTTTCTAACGAGCCCTTAGTACTCTCGCGAGCGTTTTATTTTTTTCCAAACCTGTCGGGAAAATTTCCTCGCTCCGTCGTCGCGTGCCGGGCGCTTCTTTATAACAAAGACGCACGAATTGTTTTCGTCATCCCGGTTATCTTGCTTAGAATAGAATCCGCTAAAACAGAATCGAGACAAATGCTTCTTGTTGGCACCCGAAGTGCCGGGCATTAGAAAGGGGCAGTTTCTTTTATGCGTATTACGACTCGACTCATTTTGTTGTTATCGCTCGCCATCATTGTGGTCGCGTGTGTGTCAGCGGAGATTCAAGTGCGTTCACTGGACCGTGGGCTGCGCGCCGATTTACTGCGCCGCGCGGAGGTTTTATCCGACAGCTTGGAAGAGACGATCGTGCCGCTGATGATGAAGGATCGGACCCCGGCGCTGGCGCGGATCGTTGAACGATTTGGAAATCGAGAGCGGCTGGATGGTGTGGCGGTCTACGATGCGCAAGGGAATCCCATTGCCATGACCTCCGGCCTCAAAGAGGAGTTTACCTCGGCGAGCAATCTGATTGAGACGAGCTCCCACAGCAATCAGGGAATTGCGGTGTTCCAGTACCTGGGGGCGCGTTACACGCACATTTACGCCGTGGCCTTGCGTCGCGATGGAAACTTCGTCGGGACGCTGATTCTTTTTCATGACGCCGATTACATTCTGGTGCAGCACACCAAGGTTTGGCGCGAAGCGTTTTGGCGGATGTTGATTCAAACCTTGCTGATCGTTCTCATCACCCTGCTCATTATCCGGTGGAGTGTGCTGACGCCCCTGACCAAGGCGGCGCAACGGCTGCGGGAAATGCGCACGCGCGGCGAGCACCCGCATTTGAATCTTCCCCAGGATGACCTCTTCAAGCCATTGATGCGCGAAGCCATCAATCTGGCGTACAGCTTGAAAGCCGCCCGCGCGGCCGCCGAAGCGGAAGCGCGTCTGCGCCAATCGTCGGAGACCACGTGGACGCCCGAGCGCCTTCGCGTTCACGTCCAAAAGAAACTGGGCGACCGGCCGGTGTTTGTGGTTTCGAATCGCGAGCCGTACATGCACGTTCTCCGGGGAAACACGGTGGAGGCCATCGTTCCGGCGAGCGGCTTGGTGACGGCCTTGGAACCCATTCTTTGCGCCTGTGGCGGCACCTGGATCGCGCACGGTTCCGGCGACGCCGACAAACAGGTCGTCGATGCACACGATCGCCTGCGGGTTCCTCCGGAAGAACCGCAGTACACGCTGCGCCGCGTTTGGCTGAGCCGCGCGGAAGAGGCCGGATATTATTACGGATTCTCCAACGAAGGTCTGTGGCCGCTGTGTCACATCGCGCATACGCGACCCATTTTTCGAAGTTCGGATTGGGAGGATTATCAATCCGCCAATCGCAAGTTCGCGCGCGTGGTCCTGAAGGAACTGGAGGGCGCCGACGAGCCGGTGGTGCTGATCCAGGACTATCACTTTGCGCTGTTGCCGCGGCTCATCAAACGCGAACGTCCGGACGCGCGCGTAGCCATCTTCTGGCACATTCCCTGGCCCAATCCGGAAGCCTTCCGCATCTGCCCCTGGCAACGCGAGTTGCTCGACGGCTTGCTGGGCGCGGACTTGGTGGGCTTCCACATCCAAGCGCACTGCACGAATTTTTTGGAGACCGTCGATCATGCCTTGGAGTCCCGCATCGAATGGGAGCGTTTTGCCGTGAGCCGATCCGGGCATCTCACCTTGGTGAAGCCGTTTCCGATCAGCGTGAAGATGATGACGCCCACGACGATGGGAGCTTCTCCGGACCTGATGGTGCCGGATCGATTTGCGTTGATGAAGGAGTTGGGACTGGAGGGAATGATGATTGGCGTGGGCGTCGACCGTCTCGATTACACCAAGGGCATCATCGAGCGCTTTCATGCCATCGAGCGGTTTCTCGACAAGTATCCTTCGTACCTGGGACGCTTCACCTTCGTGCAGATCGGCGCGCCCAGCCGCACGCACATCAAACGTTACCATGATTTTCAGGCGGAGGTGGAAGCGGAAGTGGAGCGCATCAACTGGCGCTTGCAGACCGGCAATTGGCGCCCCATCATCTTTCTGAACCAACATCACAGCCACCGTGAGATTGAGCCGTATTATCGCGCCGCCGATTTTTGTCTGGTGACCTCGCTGCACGATGGAATGAATTTGGTGGCCAAGGAATTCGTGGCCGCGCGCGACGATGAGCAGGGAGCGCTCATCCTGAGCCTGTTCACCGGGGCCAGCCGGGAATTGGGCGATGCGTTGATTGTGAATCCCTACGACATCGACCAGGTGGCGGAAGCAATTCATTTCGCCTTGGAAATGGATTCGGAAGAAAAACATCGCCGCATGCAGCGGCTGCGACTCGCCGTCCAAGATCACAACGTGTTCCGATGGGCCGGCAGTTTGATCACGGCGCTCTCAGAAATTCGCGTGGAGCAATCGGAGCCGCGCTTGGCTTCATCGGAAGATTGAGATCTCTTGGACAGGGTTTGATTTTAGGATGGAACGAGGAAGGGTCATGAGCGAAGTGGAGCTTCCTTTTCAGTTTATGACGGCCGCCTATTTGACGCGCATTGGAAATCAGAAGGCGACGAACCTGGAGGAGTTCAGCCAGGGGCTCGAGGAGTGCAGCGACGCCTCCATCTTCTATCACACCTTTCAGAGTTTGAGCCGCCATCATTTTTTGACCGAAGGATTCTCCAACGATTTCGCGCAGTGGGTGCTGGCCTCGTGCAATCTCGCGGACCTCGCGGAGAGAATGGCGTCGCTCGACATCCGGGACTATCTCTCCTTGGCGGAATTGCGGGCCGACCTTCGCCGGGTGGTTCATGAGTATTGCGACGAGCATCCCCATCGCCGCACTCAAATGGCCTTCGAGCCGTTCTATTTTTTGGAGAGCCTGGAAGTGACGGCGCCGTTGGGCGTGGCGAAAACCTTGGAGGAGTTTCGTGCCGTGCTGGAAAGGTTGGGCAACTCCTCCTTCCAATACCATTTCATCGTTTCGCGATTGCGGCTGCAATTGCGAACCAACGACTTCTCGCTGTGGTTCGAATCCGCGTTGGGCTTGACGACGTTGGCCCGCCGCGCCAACCAGATCGACATTTACACCAACACCCTGGAGAGCGCGCGAGAGGCCTTACAGAATTTGGTGGATAAGGAGTTGGCGCAATGACCACCGAAGTCTCTGCGACCCCGGTCGTTCACTTGGACGACTACGCGCCCTTGATTGGCGAACCCGCCGTGGCGCAACTGCGCGCCCTGGCCTCGCCGCTTCAGGATCGCACCGTGGAAATGGTCAACTCCACGGCCGTGGGCGGCGGCGTGGCCGAGATTCTGAACCGCATCGTGCCGATGCTCGGAGAGTTGGGCATGACCGTGCGATGGGAAGTCATCACCGGGGGAAACGAGTTTTTTGAAATCACCAAGGCTTTTCACAACGCCCTGCACGGCGGGCCGTATGATTTGCCGCCGGAAAGCTTCAACACTTTCTTGATGTACAACCAGCAGAACCAGGCGCACATGAATCTGGAGGCCGACTTTGTGATCATCCACGATCCCCAGCCGGTGGCGCTCATTGACGCCCGCAAGGATCACAACGGGCACTGGCTCTGGCGATGTCACATCGATCTCTCGCGGCCGCATCCGGTGGTGTGGCAATTTCTGGCGCCGTATATTGTTCGCTACGACGGCGCCGTCTTTTCGTCCCCGGACTTTTCGCGGCAGCTTCCCATCCCGCAGTATCTTTCTTATCCCAGCATCGATCCGCTTTCGGAGAAGAATCGCGACCTGCCGCCGGAGATTGTGAATGGGATGCTGGAACGTTTCGGGATCGATCCGCTGCGGCCGATCCTGGCGCAGATCTCGCGCTTCGATCGCTTGAAAGATCCCCTGGGCGTGTGCCGCGCCTATCAGATCGTGAAGCGATACACCGATTGCCAACTGGTGCTGGCGGGAGGCGGGGCGGACGACGATCCCGAGGGCGCCACGGTTCTGAAAGAGGTGCAGGAGGCGGCCGCGAAAGATCCGGACATCCACGTGCTCAATCTGCCGCCGTGGAGCGCCTTCGAGATCAACGCGCTGCAACGCGGCGCCACCATCATTATTCAGAAGAGCCTGCGCGAAGGTTTTGGCTTGACCGTGACGGAGGCGCTCTGGAAGCGGAAGCCGGTGGTGGCCTCGGCGGTCGGCGGCATTCCGGCGCAAATCATTCACAAACACACCGGCCTGCTGGCGCATTCGGTGGAAGGCGCCGCCTTCCAAATTCGTTTTCTCCTCTCCAATCCGGCCTTCGCGCAGAAGCTCGGCGAACAGGGCCACGAACATGTGCGCGAACATTTCCTCATCACCGGCCAGATGCGGCGCCATCTCACGGCGTTCCTGCATTTGATGAATCAATAAACGCTTGTTGAAACGTCGTCTCGTTGTTCATAATCACGGAGACGATCGAAGGCCGTGTCCTGAAGGAGGAAGGACCGCGAGGCGAAATGCCGCACACTACGCCCATTCTGCTGGAACTCCTTTTGATGTTTGCGGCCGCCAAGCTGCTCGGTGAAATCTTCGAGCGGGTGCGCCAACCGGCTGTTATTGCCGAAATCCTCGCCGGGATTTTGCTCGGTCCGTTCGTGCTCCGGATCATTCATCCTTCCGACCTGACTTCCGGCATCGCCGAAATTGGCGTCATCGTGTTGCTCTTCACGGTGGGGTTGGAGACCCGCCCGAGCGAGTTGCTGCGGGTGGGCGGTCGCGCCACGCTGGTCGCATTTCTTGGCGTGCTGGTCCCATTTCTTGGCGGCTGGCTTTACATGCGCGCGCTGGGACATTCCCCGGTGGAATCGATTTTCACCGGGACTGCGCTCGTCGCCACCAGCGTCGGCATCACCGCGCGCGTCATGGCGGACATGAGAATCCTCAGCACGGAAGTGGCGCAGGTGATTCTCGGCGCCGCCGTCGTGGACGACATCTTGGGAATGATCCTGCTTGCGATTGTGAGTTCGCTTTCGAACGGCTCGATCAATTACCTCTCTCTGGGCCTGATCGTCATCGAGGCGGTGGCGTTCACGTTGATCATGATTTTCTGGGGGAGCCGCGTCGTCGGGAGAATGAAGCCGCGCATCGACAAGATGCACTCCCGCCATCCCCAATGGATCATTGCGCTGATTGCTTGCTTGGGGCTGTCGGTGGCGGCGAGCGCTATCGGGATGGCAGCCATCATCGGAGCGTTTTTGGCCGGGCTCGCCATCGCCGACCATCGCGAGGCTTGGAGCCTCGAGGAGAAGACACACGCGCTCTATGAATTTCTCGTTCCGTTTTTCTTCGTCATCATGGGCGCTCAGATGAATCTGAAAAGTCTGGTGGACCGAAAGATTCTCTTCGCCGCATTGATGATTTCAGTCATCGCCATCGTCACCAAACTCATCGGCTGCGGTTTGGGCGCGCTCCGCATGGGTTCGCGCGATGCGTTGCGCGTCGGCTTCGGCATGGTCCCGCGCGGCGAAGTGGGCCTCATCGTCGCGCTGGTGGGATTGCAGTTGCACACCATCTCCGACGGCGTGTATTCCATCGTGTTGGTCATGACCATGATCACCACCCTCTTCGCGCCGCCGATTCTGCGAATTCTGTTCAAGGGAATGTCATGAGAATTCTGTTGGGACAGTGGGAGGTTCGCAGTTGGGAGTATGGCGACGTCGGCAGCGTGGTGAAGTACGCCAACAATCCCAAGATCGCCGAGAACCTTCGCGATTCCTTTCCTCACCCGTACACCGTCGACGATGCCCGCGCCTGGCTGCAATTTGCGATCTTGCAGCGGCCGGAGACGCACTTTGCGATCGCTTCCGCGGAGGAGGCGATCGGCGGAATCGGTTTCTACATTCAGAGCGACATCTACCGTCGCACCGCGGAGATCGGCTATTGGCTGGGCGAACCTTTTTGGGGAAAGGGAATTGCCACGGAGGCCGTTCGCGCGCTCACGGCATACGCCTTCGAAAATTCTGATTTGGTGCGAATGTACGCCGGCGTGTTTGAAGGAAACGCGGCATCCTGCCGCGTGTTAGAAAAGGCCGGATATTCGCTGGAGAGCCGGGCTCGAAAGAGCGTCCTCAAAGCAGGACGGATTTTGGATCAGTTGATGTTCGTCAAACTGCGGGAGTGATTTAGGAATCCGAAGTTCGGAAATTTGTTTCACCGGTGTCGTACGCAGGGTGGCCGGAGCGCGACCAAGCGAGGCGCGTTGAAGCTCGCGCTCTTTGATTTTTTCCTAGTTCTTTAGTATGGTGCCATCTGCCCCCGGGTTGGGACGAATCCGTCCGTTTCGATTCAGAGCGTCCGGGCTCTTTGATCGCATCTTCTCAATAAGAATTCTAGAAGGCTTGGTTTTCAAAAGGAGGTTACTTCACGTCATGAAATATCTTACTCGACACATCATGGAAGTGGTACTGATCACGCTGTTTGTCAGCGCCTTGATCTCAGTCATGCCCGCCAAAGACAAGATGACGCCCGAGGAGTTGGTGGCGAATCATTTGAAATCGATTGGACCGGCGGACCAGGTGGCCGCCCGAAAAACTTGCGTGGCCGAAGGAGACGGGACCTTACGTATACTCACGGGCGGTTCGGGTCAATTGGCCGGCCCCGTCGTCCTGTCTTCAGAAGGCGATAAGGTCGGCTTCAGCATTACGTTCCCTTTCAAGGACTATCCGGGCGATCAATTTGCGTTTGACGGCCAGAAGGTTGAGACCGGATTCGTCCAGCCGGGTCAGCGCACGCGCTTGGAGCTGTTTTTCTACAACTATAATGCGCCCGTCCGGGAAGGCCTGATTGGCGGAGTTCTCTCCACTGCGTGGCCGCTGGCGAATTTGCAGCACAGGAACGCCAAGCTTCGCTACGACGGCCTCAAGAAGATTGAAGGACGGGAGCTGCATGAATTGAGATATTCCCCCAAGAAAGGGGCCGGGGACGTGAACATCTTCCTGTACTTCGATCCGCAAACCTATCGCCACGTGGAGTCGATTTATCGGATGATGATTCCCGCCCAAATCGGGTTGGGCGGGCCGAATACGTCAGCGCAGCAACAAGAAGTGCGTCTTATGGTCGAAGAGAAGTTTGGCGATTTTAAAGAGGTCAACGGCTTGACGCTTCCTCTGCATTGGAACATCCATTTCACCATGGAGGGTGAAAAGTCCTGGATGGCGGAATGGGATATGAATTTGTCGAAGATCACCTTGAATCAACCGGTCGATCCCAAAGCGTTCAGCCTCCAATGAGCCGATGAATTTCCAATTTGAAAAGGGGTCACTTCACATTATGAAAAGTCTAAGCCGAAAAATCCTTGTAGCGTTCCTGATTGCGCTGTTTGTCTGTGCCTTTGTTTCACTTCTGCCCGCCAAAGACAAAATCACACCCGCGGAGTTGGTGGCAAATCATTTGAAATCGATTGGACCGGCCGACAAGTTGGCGGCCCGCAAAACCTGCGTGGCCGAAGGGGAAGGCGAGATTCATCAGATTACCGGCGGCACGGGCATGTTGCGCGGCTCGGCCCAACTGATTTCGGAGGGCGATAAGGTTCGCCTCTTTATGAAATTCAATTATCCCGATTACCCCTCGGAGCAGTTCGTCTACGATGGGAAGAACTTCAACGCGGGATATTTGAAACCGGGATTACGCTCCAAGTTGGGAAACTTTCTTTACACCTACAACTTTCTCGTGAAGGAAGGGCTGGTCGGCGGCGTCCTTTCCACGGCGTGGCCGCTGGAGGACCTCAGCGCGAGAAAGCCGCGGCTGCGCTACGACGGGCTCAAGAAGATCGACGGGGTAGAGTTGCACGAACTTCGCTATGACGCTCGGAAAGGCGACTCCAACGTCTCCGTGCGGCTGGATTTCGATCCGGCCACGTTCCATCATGTGCGGAGCATTTACAAGGTGACGATTCCGGCGCAACTCTCCGAAGCCGGCATCGGCGATTCCGCCAATATGGGCAATATCTATTTGCACATGGAAGAGCGATTCGACAACTTCAAGGAAGTCGATGGACTGACGGTGCCGATGCACTGGAACATTCATCTGACCTTTGAAGGCCAAACCCCCTCCATCACCGAGTGGGACATCAATTTTACGAAGGTCACTTTCAATCAGCCGTTAACCGACCAGGACTTCGTGATTCAATAGCGGACGATGGACCCTCCCGTGGCTTGGTCGAAGAACCTGTCGTCCCGCGGAGCGGGACTTGTGATCCGTTCCGCGCCTCTTCCCGCAGCTTGCGCTGCGGGCTAAAGATCTTGCGTCCCGCGGAGCGGGACTTGGTTGCGCCATTACCGTGTCTCTTCCAAATTGTCGACGCGGTTATTTGGCTGGGACGATCTTTTTAAGCCTGGCGATCAAAGTCCGTCGGAGAACGACGCTGTTCTTCCGCTGTGACGGCCTGCAATGCAAGCTGCGGGGAAACGTGGACAAGGATGTAAGTCCCGCTCTTTGGGACGGAAGATCTTTAGCCCAGGACGCGAGTCCTGGGGACAGATCAGATGAAGTGGAACCCAGTCCCGCAGTGCGGGACGGCAGACGATTGTTCGGCTAATCGAAACGCGATAATATTCTCGTCAAACCTTCCCCCCGGAAAGCGGTTTGTGTCATGCCTCACACATTTACCAATCTATTGACGCATGTCATTTTCAGCACCAACGACCGAATCCCGATGATTGCGTCCGACAACCGGCCTCGTGTTCATGCGTACATGGGCGGCATCGTTCGGCAATTGCATGGAAAGACCATCACGATTGGCGGGACCAACGATCACGTTCATCTATTGATTCAATTGCCTCCCACCTTGGCCTTGGCCGAGGCTGTGCAGAAATTGAAGGCAAATTCTTCGCGATGGGCGAATGAGACTCTGCGCCTGCGGACAAAGTTTGCCTGGCAGGAAGGTTACGCCGGGTTCAGCGTCAGCCTGTCGAACGTGCCGGCGGTGGTGAGATACATTTCAAGTCAGGAACAACATCATCGAAAGAAATCATTCCAAGACGAGATGCGCGATTTCTTCATGAAATATCAGATCGTTTGTGATGAACAATTGATGTGGAAATAAAGAATGTCTGCCGTCCCGCAAGCGGGACTTGATTGGTTTCTTGCCTTCATTTCCCGGCACTGACGTGCCGGGCTAAAGATCTTGCCGTCCTCCTGCGGAGGACTTGATTCTTGAGAATTAAAAATCATTGCGGACCTGTGGCCTGGGTCGAAGTTGTGCGACCAAGTCCCGCCATGCGGGATGGTAGTTCTTTAGCCCGGAACGTAAGTTCCGGGAAGAGATCGGATGAAACGAAGTTCAGTCCCGCTCCGCGGGACGGTAGACCTTTAGCCCAGGACGCGAGTCCTGGGGAAAAAGGCGGAAGTAGCGAAACCCAGTCCCGCCTGGCGGGGTGACAGACCTCATCTAAAAAAATCCGTCATCTTGCAGGGCGTTCACGGTTCCTCCGCTTCGTCTTGACAGATCATGGGCAGCGTTGTCTAATTTCAACTCTCTCATTTAGATGACGTGTGCGGTGTCGCGCGAAAGGCGCCGTGATTTGGAGGGTGATGGAATGAGCAAACCCGGTGTGGAAAAATCGCTAATAGACTATGGCGTGGAAGACGGTTTAGCAATCCTCACGCTCAACGATCCGCCCGCCAACACGTATTCCTACGCGATGATGCAGCAGCTCGACGCGCTCATCTTGCAGGCGCGCATGGACGACGCCGTGCACGTGATGGTGCTTCGCGGGGCCGGTGAAAAGTTTTTCTGCGCCGGCGCCAACATCGATCTCCTCTCCAAGATGACGCCCACCTTCAAATATTATTTCTGCTTGCACGCCAACGAAACGTTGAATCGTTTGGAGCAGACGCCCAAGCTGGTGATCGCGGCGCTCAACGGACACTGTGTAGGCGGAGGATTGGAAGTGGCGTTGGCCGCGGATCTTCGTCTGGCGGCGCGCGGCGCCGGAAAGTGCGGTCTTCCGGAAGTCTCGCTGGGCGTGTTGCCCGGAACCGGCGGCACCCAGCGATTGCCGCGCGTGCTGGGTCGATCCAAAGCGATCGAGATGATGGCGCACGGCAAGTTGATTTCCTTTGACGACGCCAAGAAGGTGGGATTGGTCAACGAGGTCTTCGAGAAAGAGAATTTTTGGAACGAAGTGTTGGAATATGCGCGGCAGTTTTGTCCGCCTCACAAAGCCGCCAAAGCCGTCGGGCGCATGAAGCGCAGTGTCATCTCCGGAATGGAGACCGGTTTTCACGAGGCGTTGGCGCTGGAGCGCGAGCTGCAACAGGAATTGTTCGAGAGCGAAGACGCTCGGGAAGGTTTGCGCGCCTACGTTGAAAAACGAAAACCCTCTTTCATTGGGAAGTGAGTCGAGAGTATGATGGCGCTCTTTGGGGAATTCGCTCGGAGGAGAACCGCATGATCACCAAAGAAAGAATCATGGAAGTTTTGAAAAACTGTTATGACCCGGAGATTCCCATCAACATCGTGGACATGGGTTTGGTATACGACGTCGACGTGAACGATGCGGAAGGAAAAGTCCACGTCAAGATGACGCTCACCGGGCCCGGATGTCCGGCCCACGGCATGATGAGCGAGGACGCCCGCATGCGAATCCTCACGAGCGTCGACGGCGTCAAGGATTGCGTGGTGGAAGTGGTGTGGGAGCCGCCGTGGCATCCGCGCATGATGTCGCCGGAAGCGAAGAAGCGCCTGGGCATTCCCGACGAAGAAGAGACGCCGGCGCCGTCGAGTCAATCGTAGATCTTATCGACATAGGAAAAGCGTGGGTAGGCCCGCCGAGCGCGTTTCTCGGCGGGACCGCGAAGCGTCCGTCGGGAATTTCCTGTGGCAGCGAAAGCCGAGAGGGCGGGTTTCATCGCTCGATTCGGCTCCCCGGCGAGAAGAACGCTCGCCGGGTCGACCAGAGTAATGTCGATTTGAAGATCTCATCTGCTGTCGCTATATTTTATCTTTGTCATAGATCAGGCGCAGACCCGCCGCGGCGAGTGTCCGCGCCACAACTTTTTCAGGATCCTTTCAATCTTGCAGCCTACATCTGAACCCTCAGTTCTACTGAGCACGAACAATCAAATCGCCACCCTCACGCTGAATCGGCCTGCCAAGCTCAATGCCTTCGACGGCGAGATGATTGCCTCGCTCGCTCGAGCGCTGCGCCAAATCCGCGAGAAGATTCATTCGGTTCGCTGCCTGGTAGTCACGGGTTCCGGACGCGGTTTTTGCGCCGGCGCCGATCTCGATTACCTCTATCAATTGCGCCGTGAAAACCGCATCGATGAATTCCAACGACTGCTGGAAGACGGCCGGGACGTCGTGACGCAGTTGCGCGAACTTCCCATCCCCGTGATCGCCGCCGTGAATGGTCCGGCGGCCGGGGGCGGCGCCTCCATCGCGTTGGCGTGCGACCTTCGCATCGCCTGCGCCTCCGCCCGCTTCACGCAAGCTTTCGCCAAGCTGGGCGTGCATGCGGATTTTGGCGCGACGTTCTTCTTGCCGCGCATCGTCGGTGAAGCCAAAGCGCGGGAGCTGATGTTCACCGGTGAAACCATCGACGCCGCTGAAGCCTTGCGCTTGGGGTTGGTCAGCGAGGTGGTTCCAGACTCTGATCTCGCCGCCGTGGTCGAGAATCGGGTCGCACTTCTTGCTTCGCGCGCTCCGCTTTCCTTGCAATTGATGAAACAAACTTTTGTCGAGGCTTCACGGTCCGAGTTTCAAAAGTCGCTCGACCGCGAACTGGACGCCCAATTGGAGTGCTTTCAATCGTACGATCTATTGCGTGGGATCGAAGCCTTTTTGTTTTTTTTTTTTCCAAGCTTTCAGGGGAATTGACCTTGAGGAGTTCCCCCGGCTCGAACGCCGCGAGCCGATAGAATTCCGGTTAATCAGATTTCACTCTCGATTTCGTGCAGTCAGTCTCATCCCAACGGAGGAGCACCGAATGAACGCCTTTCCAATCTTGCTGGGCGCCCTGGCGGTCATTGCCATTGGTTACCGATACTATTCCGCCTTTCTGGTCACCAAGGTGGCGGTGCTCGACGATCTGCGCGAGACGCCGGCGCACCGGCTGTATGACGGACAGAACTATTACCCCACGCCGAAGTGGGTGCTCTTCGGACATCACTTTGCCGCCATCGCCGGCGCGGGCCCGCTGATCGGTCCGGTGCTGGCGGCGCAGTTCGGATATCTGCCCGGATTGTTGTGGCTGGTGTTCGGCGTGGTGCTGGCCGGCGCGGTGCACGACATCATTATTCTGTTCGCCTCCGTGCGGCACGACGGAAAATCGTTGGGCGAAATCGCGCGCGAAGAAATCTCTTCGGTCTCCGGATACACGGCGGCTGTGGCCATTCTGTTCATCGTCGTGATTACTTTGGCGGGACTCGGATTGGCGGTCGTGAATGCCCTGCGCGGAAGCGCCTGGGGCACCTTCACCATCGGCATGACCATTCCCATCGCGCTGGTCATGGGCCTGTGGATGTTTCGATGGAAGAAGAATCAAATCGCGCCGGCCACCATTTTTGGCGTCACCCTGACCGTGGCGGGGTTGATCGTGGGGCGATGGATTCCCGGCTCGCCGTTGGAACGGTTTTTCAATTTCAATCATCCGCAGATCACATTGCTGATGGCAGCCTACGGGTTCATCGCGTCCGTGCTGCCGGTGTGGCTGCTGCTCTCGCCGCGCGACTATCTCAGTTCCTACATGAAAATCGGAACGGTGGCCCTTCTCATCGTGGGAGTGTTTGTGGTCCACCCGTACCTGCACATGGGCGCGCTCACGAAATTCGTTCATGGGGGCGGTCCAATCATTCCGGGGAAGGTGTTTCCCTTCGTCTTCATCACCATCGCCTGCGGCGCCATCTCCGGATTTCACGCGCTCGTGGGTTCGGGGACCACGCCCAAAATGGTTTCGAAGGAATCGCACATCCGCACCATCGGTTACGGCGCCATGTTGATGGAGGGCGTGGTCGGTGTGGTGTGCTTGGTGGCGGCGTGCTCGCTCTATCCCGGCGATTACTTCACGATCAATGTTCCAACCGACAAGATCGCGGCGGTCCGAATGGCGAATCCGGATATGAGAAGCAAATTGCTTCCCGTCAACCTGTCGGCCTTGGAAGCCGAAGTGGGAGAGAAGGTCGAGGGCCGCACCGGCGGCGCCGTGTCGCTGGCGGTGGGGATGGCGCAAATCTTTTCCGCCCTCCCCGGCCTCAAACGCTTGATGGGTTACTGGTACCATTTTGCGATCATGTTCGAGGCGCTCTTCATCTTGACGACGATTGACGCGGGGACGCGAGTGGCGCGATTCATTTTGCAGGAATTGATCGGGAAGGCGTGGAAACCGATGGCGCGCCACGAC
>CAZIDA010000031.1:0-13545 GCA_964537865.1 uncultured Acidobacteriota bacterium | reverse complement strand
CGAAAACTTCTTGCGCCGCTCGCACGCCGTCGCCCCACGCGACGGGCACGCCCAACTCCTTCAGAATGATTTCCAGGCACGCGACGGTCGCGACCGCGTCGAAGAAATCGTAATATCCCAGGTGCGCGATGCGAAAGATTTTTCCCTTCATTTCGCCTTGACCATTGGCGATGGTGACGCCGAAACGCTCCCGGAAGGCCTTGACGATTTCTCCGGAATCGATTCCGGCGGGCGCGCCGATCGTGGTCAGCGCATCACTCGGAGATTTTTCGGCAAACAATTTCAGGCCCAGCGCCGTGGCGGCGGCGCGCGTCGCTTCGGCCAAGAGAGCGGCGTTGGCGACGAAATTCTCGCGCCCCAAGGAACGAATCTTCTCCAGCGAAGTTCTGAGTCCCACGATCAGCGAAATGGGTGGCGTGAACGCCGTCTCTCCTTTGCTTTGACTCTTTCGCTCCTTCCGGAAATCGAAATAATAGCGGGGCGATTTCGAACGCTCGATAAAATTCCACGCCTTCGCGCTGACGCTGACAAACGCCAAGCCCGGCGGAAGCATCGTCGCCTTTTGGCTCCCGCCGATCACCACGTCGAGTCCCCAGCGGTCGGTTGCGACTTCCATCACGCCCAATCCGGTGATGGCGTCGACCACCAAGCAGGTCTGCGGTCGCGATGAAACAATCTTGCCGAGGCGCTCGATATCGTGCCGCACCCCCGTGGAGCTTTCCGTGGCTTGCACAAAGACGGCCTTGATGTCCGGTGATTTTTCCAACCGCTCTTCCACCTCGCGAGGATCGACCGCCTCGCCCGCGTGCGCCGTCAACACTTCCGTCTGGATGGAATACGCGTCGGCAATTTCAATCCACCGTTCTCCGAATTTTCCTGCCGCTAGGATGAGGGCGCGATCTCCCGGTGAAAGAAGATTTGCCATCGCTCCTTCCATCGCGCCGGTGCCGGAGGAGGCGAACATCAAGACCTCGTTTTGCGTGTCGAAGAAATATTGCAGCAGCGCGCGCGTTTCTTGAAAAATTTTCCGAAACGCCTCCGTGCGATGATGCGGCATCGGTCCCGCCATGGCCGTTTGCGCTTCCGGCAACAATTGCGTGGGCCCCGGTGTCATGATCCGTGACTTGAACATGACTGCTCCTTGTTTACCAAGCTTCAAAGACTTTACAATTCCAAGAAAATTTTCAGATTGCGGCGATGCAACCATGAGTCCGCCACGGCGGGCGGCCCCAGGCTGCTGTGATTCCCTGGATCGAAAATGGCCCACATTGTCGGCAATGAATTTCGGATTGTCAAACGGGAAAAGCTATCGTCAAAAGCCGGTGCGCCGATTGGATGTGACACGCGCGTCTCGCGTGAGAGGCCCGTGCCGCTTCTAAAATATCAATTGTCTCTCCAAGGTGAAGCTTTATAATGAACCGCGTGAGAGCGGCGTGAGAGGGAATTCAATTCGAGGCTTCATGAATCGATTCAAGCGAAAACTGGCGCTGTACCGGATGCGCCACCTCGGCCAAAGAAACCGGCTTCTTGCGTTTCTTCTTCTGGCTGTGATCTTTTTGTTCTTGGTGAAATCGCTGGCTGCGTACGGTGAGAGGCAGCAAGAAAGTGAAGCGGCGGCTCGCAAGATTGTCGCCGGCGCGCTTGCCGCCATGGGCGGACCGGCGGCCTTGGGAGATATCCGCAGCCTCTCGATGCTGGGCATGACGCGCGTGTGGGTCGGCGCCCAAGAAATGAAAGGCTCGGCAAAGTACACTTTTGCGCGCCCCGACAAGTACCGCGTCGATGTGGATCTGCCCTCGGTCAAGATCATTCAAGCCTTTAATGGAAAAGTAGGATGGGGGATGGAGAATCTGAAATCGTATCCTCCGGAGATCGACAAGCGCATCGCCGTGTCGATGCAAGTGGCGCTGACGCGCGGGCTGTTGGCGTTGTTGAACACGGAATCGCCGAAAGCCAAACTGAAGGTGGTGGCGCGCGAAGAGTTGAACGGAGCGAAGGCGGAGGTTGTCGATTTTGACGATGGCGCCGGCAACGTGACGCGCTTCTATTTCGATTTGAACACGCACCTGCCGTCGCGCGCCGTCTACTCCGATATCGACGCCGAAGGACATCCTGTCGTGTCGACCGACGATTTCACAAATTTCCGGAGGGTGGGCGCCATTCGTTGGCCGCATCATGTCGTGGAGTATCAGGCGGGAGAACGTAAGCGAGAAGACGTGTTCACGGAAGTACGGATCAATGAGAAGATGCCGGCGTCGTTCTTCAATCCCGTGGCGCCGTGAATCGGCGCGTCGAATAAAGCCCGAGAGAATTTCAATGGAGAATGGATTTTCGAGTGAGGTGATCCGGTGAAAATCCCGGTGGAAGTGAATCGAGTGGCGGTCAGAAGTTTCCAGTTGAGACGGCAGTTGATTTTGAAGTGGGTGGGCGCTGGGTTCGTCGTTCTTTTTTTATCTCCGATCTTTTGCGCCGCGCAGACGAAGCAGGCGCCCCGCGAGCGACCGAGATCATCGTCCGGTGAGAACGATCCGGCGCGCCAAGAAGACGCCAAGCGATGGATTGCCCGCTCGATTGCCGCTTACGGTGGACGAGATCGCCTGTTGGGAATCACCGACATCAGCTTTTCCAGCCAATCCATCGGCCAGGAGGGAAAGCCGGCGCAGTTCAAAGTCTACCTGAAGGGGAAAGACAAATTTCGAAGCGAAGTGACCGGCTCGGATTTTTTTGCCATGACCATCGCCAATGGTCCCAGTGCTTGGCTGAAGAGTGGGCCGACCTTGATTGATTTGGTTTCGAGCGACGTGGAGCCGCTGAAGATTTCGACGATGATTCAGGCGCAGCCGTTCGCCATTTACGATTTGTTGACGAAGTTTTGGGCCGTGGGAGATCGCGCCATCGACGGCGTGACGTATCAGATCGTGGGAGCCAGCGGATTTTTTGGAACGTATTACGTCCGTGGCGAGTTGACGCTCGATCCGCAGAGTTTTCTCATTCGCCGCTTCGAGTACGAAGAGGAAGTGGAAGGGAAGACCGGGAAAGGGGTCCGCAAGAGCGACATTCATTACGACGACTACCGGAGCTTCGACGGAATTCAATTGCCGACTCGGGTGACCTCCATTCAAGCGCCGTCAAAATCCACGGTCACTTTTTCCGAATTCAAAATCAACTCCGGCATCCCCGATAGTTATTTCGAGAAACCCAATTGAGCGAAAGCGTCGACTGCAGACAAGACGGCCACAGACATCGAATTCCGGCCTCGTCAAACGTGCAAGGAAAAATTTGTGTTTGATGGGGAAAATTTGCAGCGACGAACGGCGCCCGTCAGAACAGCCGGAAGTTCACTTCCACCTGCGCGTAAACGTCGACCGGTTTTCCATCCTTGTATCCCGGACGGAATCTCCATTTGCGAACCGTATCGATGGCGGCCTCGTCCAATCCATATCCCAAACCTCGAAGAATCTTGAAACTGTCGGTGCTGCCATCGGCTCGAACCACCATCTGCAAGAGCACGGTTCCCTGAATCTTCAGCTTGTAACCTTCTTCGCTGTAGGGAGGTTTCATGGCGCAGTTTTCCACGCATTGAGGCATGGAAACGCCGCCGCGACCGGGCATGAAAACACCGCCTCCGGTATTTCCGCCTTCACCGGGGCCCACGCCGGGTCCGCGTCCTGATCCAACGCCGTGTCCGATGCCGGAGCCGATGCCTCCGCCCGAACCCGGGCCGGCAGACAACGGTCCAACTTTTCCCAGCGGATCGCCGTAGTTCGGAAGATTCAACTTGGGCAATTGCGCCAACACCATCACCGAAGGCTCTGCGGGCAGCTTGGGATTATCGACGGGCGGCTTGGGCGTCGGTGGCACCAGTTGCTCGGTCGACAGTTTCGGAAGCTTGCCTTTGCTCGCCGGCAGCGGATCGCGCAATCCGCCGCCCCCGCCACCGCCGGCCGGCTTATCCGCCGGGGCCAGCATCTTGGCGAACGCTGAATCCATGAAGATTTCTTGAACTTTCTGATTTTGCGCCACGGTGGTGACCAAGTGTTTGCCGACCCAAATCAGCAGCACCAAAACCACCACATGAAGAACGACCGAGTAAGCCGGCGAGGCCTTGCTCATTCGGTAATCGGCCCAAATATCCGGAACTTCCACCGGCTGGGCCGTGATGTTGTAATTCGGCTTCTCGTGAGAGAAGAATCCTTTGATGGCGTTCGGAAGACTTTTGTACCAAGGCTCCACGTCGAAGAAGATCTTCTTGACTTCGATCCCGCCTTCGCCGTCGACCTGGGGGATGTTCTTCGGAGCGGGCTTGAGAATAATCTGAAGGCTTTCTTTGAAGGACTGCCACCGGGAAGGCGGCTCAAAAAATGTCAATCGAAGATCTGGGCTTTGACCCGAAGTCAATGAAGGCGCCGCGGCCCCTTCCATGGTCTTCAATTCCTGAAGGGCCAAATCCAGCTCCATCTCCAAATCTTTCAGATGCTGATGATTTTCGGGGGTCTCAGGCAATTGGCGCAGTGAGTCTAAGCGCGCCTGCAGGTACTGAACTACCTGTCTCTGTTGTTCCAGATTTGCCATCAGTTTTCAACGCCTTCCGATAAGCTTGCTAGCTTCGATGACAAACCCCGTTCGCGCGTTGCTTTCAAGCGACGAAGAATTTGCATGAATCGTAGCCTAAAAATTCTAGCACAATTGCGCGTTGGGACGCTAAGAATCTTGTGGCGGACCGCAGCCGTTTTCGCCCACCGCTTTGGGCATACAAATTGGTAGACGCCGGTTCCAAGCGCCAAGTTTCAAAAAAAAGCAGGAAGACCCATTGAATCCGAGAATGGGGGAACGATCCTTCGACTTTGAGAAAAAAGTTACAGCTTCAAAGACTTCAGATATTGGCGAAACGGCTCGCCCAGATCTTTCCGTTTCAGCGCGAACTCGACGGTGGCTTTCAGGAATCCGAGCTTGTCGCCGGCATCATGCCGCTTGCCTTCAAACTGGTAACCATAGATGGGCTGCTTGGCCAATAAATCTTTCAGCCCGTCGGTCAACTGAATTTCTCCGCCCGCGCCGGCCCGAGTATTCTCCAGGCAGGTGAAGATTTCCGGCGTCAGAATATATCGTCCGATGATGGCAAGATTCGACGGCGCCGTCTCCTGGCTCGGCTTCTCGACCATGTTGTTGATCTTGAAGACGCGATTCTTTTCCGGGCCGTTGTGCATGGGCGAGCCGTCGATCACCCCGTACCGAGAGATCTCTGATCGCGGAACTTCTTCCAGGGCCACCACGCTCGATTGGAAACGGTCGTAAACGTCCATCATCTGGCGCATGCAAGCGACTTCGGACTCGATGATGTCGTCGCCCAAGAAAACCGCAAACGGCTCATCGCCGACCAAATCGCGAGTCATGAGAATCGCGTGCCCCAATCCCAACGCTTCTTTTTGCCGGACATAAGAGATGTGGATGAGTTCGGAGACGGATCGAACCTGGTCGACGAGGTCCGTTTTCCCGCGACCTTCCAGAATTTTTTCCAACTCAAAGGAAACGTCAAAATGATCCTCGATGGCGTTCTTGCCGCGGCCCGTCACGATGATGATGTTTTGAAGGCCCGAAGCCACCGCCTCCTCGATCACGTATTGGATGATCGGTTTGTCGACCAGCGGCAACATCTCTTTGGGTTGGGCCTTGGTGGCCGGAAGAAAACGCGTTCCCAAGCCTGCGGCCGGAAAGACGGCCTTGCGAATTTTGCTATGATTTAGCTTCGACGCATTTGACAAGAATCAACCTCCGCGGTGTTCCCCGAATTCAAGAGCGGTCGTCCATCCAAAATGATGATGGCAGTCAAAAAGAAAAACATGAGGCGGAAGCAACGCTATCATCCGGACCGGACGGATGTCAAGAAAGGGACCGGTTGTGGTGGAGTTAAGAGGGCAAGCAACTCTTGCCGCAGGTTATGGGGCCCTTCGGAAACGCGGAACAATGCTTCACGTCGCGAGGCGCCGGAGAGAAGACTCGAGGCAGAAAATCGACGTCCACCTCCATCTGCTTGCTCTCGCAATAAAAATGACGGCGCACACGAGCCGATCCTTCTCTGAACCACGCCACAATGGAAGAGGAAAACACGAGGGCGATGAATCCCACCAGCACAAAGGGAATTCCGAAAACGATCAGAACTAGCAAATACCGGGGAATCGACCAAAGGAGAGCCATGGCCCCTCCTCCTTCTTGGTGGGGCAGGCACCCGCCGCGGCGGGCCTGCCCCGAAAATAGGGAAAACGTTAGACACAACCCCTTCAGGGTTGTGTCGCCGGGGAGATCCGATACCCAGGGTAGCTCCGATTCCATCGGAGCAACCCTGGGCTATTATAGGCGTCCCTTTCAGAGTCTGTGTGAAAACTCAAAAACCGAGAAAATCTCGACATCAAAAATGATTACCCCGCCACAGAAAATCGACTGTAGCGCCTCTAATGAAGAATTTATTTTCCACAGATCAGCACAACGGGGGTTTTCACACAGACTCTTTCAGGGACGAGTACGTTCTGGGTTCAAGTACCATGGTCATTTTCATGCCCTGGGGTGCACCCTCTCTTTGACGGATGATCTGCTGCTTTGAGATTGCTCAGTTTTTCAGATCGCCGGAGGAAAGCCACTCCGTCACCGCCACCATCGGGAATCGGCGCGTGAAGGCGCGATATGAAAGCGCGGTCGCCGCGAAAAATCCGCCGGTGATGACGGCTTCAATCCATCCCAACGGCAGCTTGTTTCCGTTCCACAGCGACGGCACGACCAATAGAAATCGCTCCAACCACATTCCGACGAGAATGCAGACGCCCATCGCGAAAAGGCCGAGCGGTTTTTGTTTAAGACTTCGACTGAGAAGAATAATGAACGGCGCCGCCACGGCAATCAGAACCATCAGCGGCGCCAGCGTCCGCCACGGCGCATCGCTGATTCGATGAAGCAAGAATCCGATCTCTTCCGGCAAATTCCCATACCAGATTACCAGGAATTGAACGAAGAGCATATATCCCGTCAACATGCAAAAAGCGAAAGTCAGCTTTCCTTGATCGTGCAGTTGATCGGGGCGAACGATCTTTCCGAGATTTCCTTTCCGAATGTGGACCGCCACGAGAATGCACACCGCCGCAAAGCCGATGTAGAGATTGCCGACGAAGAAATAAATGCCGAAGAGCGTCGAATAGAAGTGACGGTTAAGCGACATCACCAGATCGAATCCCATCAACGAGAACACCAGAGCATAGACAGTCAGAAGCACGATGGAGAATCGGCGCAACGTCCGCTCACGCCGCGTCGATTCGTGTTCGGCGAGCTTCCCACTTTCATCGGAATTCGCCGGCGCCGGTTTCTTCGAGGCAGCCGCCGCGAGATCCGGACGCAAAGAGAGATAAACGTAGTAAAGGCTCATGCCGTAAAGGAGCATCAACCCGAACGCATTGCGGGAGAAGAGGAACGGCACATTCAGCCACGGAGCTCTGTGAGGATCGGGGCGCTCGATCCAAGGAATCCAATCGTGTCGGCCTAGAAAAAGAATCGGAAAGAGAAGAAACGACACCGGGAGAAAAGCAACAAGCCCTTCGGAAATGCGCTTGAATGGGGCGGCCCATCGCGCGCCCACGACACGCCAGGTAGCGGCAATCATCACCCCGGCGACGGAAAGTCCCGACCAGAACAAGAAGTTGACCAGGAATATTTGCCAAGCGCGCTGATGCTCGGTTCCGAACGCGCCCCACAGGAATACGGCGGCCCCCGCAGCCAACAGAGCATAGAGAAGCCACACCAAGGCCTTTGGCCACGGCAGCGAATCCACTTTCAAAAATTCACTGAGTGGCGAACTCTCCGTTGATGATTCCAAGGTATTCATCAATGAATCCTGGAGTGAAACTCCGAGCCTCCCGCGCTCATTTTCCTTTTGCCGCTTGTACCGTGCGAACGTAATTCACCACATCCCAGCGCTCCTTGGGAGCGAGCGTTTCTCGATAGCTGGGCATGGTCATCCATCCGTCGGTAATGGTCCCATAGAGGGTCGCATCATTCAGTTTCCGAATTCGCTCACTGGTCAAATCCGGAGGTTGAAAATCTCCCTGTGCGACCAGTCCGTGGCCTTGCGCATTGACTCCGTGACAAGGAGCGCAATAAATCAAAAACATCTTTTTCCCATACGCGACCGAGTCCGTATTGGCGGGCTGAGGATTATGGAATCGAGCCGCAATGACGTCGCGCGGCAACGCCTCCTCTCCGCCGATGGGAACAGAATCCGGCGGTGGCAACAGAATTCTCTGGTAAGGCCGAATCGTCGGCTGCTGAATCATGTCCTTATTCCAAGGCCAGCCGGACACGTAGGAAAGGCTTGCCGCCGCCGCGAACACGATGCAGAGAATGACGAGCTTACTCCGCGTGAACAACGCGCACCTCCCTCGCGCCCATTTGCTCCAGAAGTTGTCGGGCCTCCTTCATCTGATCCGCCTGGCATGAAATGAAAATGCCGAACCGATCTTCCGAAAATTCCGGAAGGTAGCCGGCGTCCACGAAAATGTCGGGCAGGCGAGAGTGAAGCAGAAATCCGGCGAAAGTGAACAGCGCACCCAGCAGCACCGTCAGCTCAAACATGATGATCATGTACGGCGGCCAGGAGTTGACCGGCTTACCACTGACCAGCAATCCGCCGAAATCGTTCATCCTGATGCCGGTCCACACCGTGAGCGCAATGGCGCCGGCCCAGCCGGTCAGTGCGCCCAGAAGCGTCCACACGCGGACCGGGCTGGTCGTTCGATCGATGGCGTCAAGAATCTCGTGACGCGGGGCCGGCGAATGAACTCGGAATCGATAGACGTTGGCGGCGCGGACGGCCTGGATGGCGGTCACCAAAGCGTCCACGTGAGCGAAGACGCCGACGACGCCGTTGAGCTTGCGTTTGAAAATCACAGCGCCACTTCCTCCGCTTCTTCCACTCCGCGAAGCGTCGGGGCAGGCAAAGCTTCCTTCACTTCCGTCATGGAAACCGCCGGGAACAACTTGATGAAGATCAAAAACAATGTGAAGAACCACGCGAAGCTGCCGATGGTGATTCCGAATTCGGTGATGGTGATGTGATACATGCCTCTCCACATGGCCGGATCAAAGTCGTGCGCGAGGGAACCGGTAATAATCACGAAGCGCTCCAGCCACATGCCGACGTTGACGAGCAGCGAGATCAGCATCAGCCAGAAAGTGGAGGTGCGCATTCGTTTGAAGAAGAAGAGCATCGGCGCGAAACAATTGAAGGCTACCATCATCCAGAAGTAAGGGGCGTAGGGGCCGGTCGCTCGCGCCACGAAAGTGCCCCATTCGAACACGTTTCCGCTGTACCAGGCGATGAAGAATTCGATGCCGTAGGAATAGCTCACGATCATGCCGGTGAAAATGAGAATTTTCGCCAGGCTCTCAAAATGCCACGGCTCCAGAAATTCCTCGAGGCGCATCAGTTTCCGCATGGGAATGAGCAGCGTGATGACCATGGCGATGCCGGAATGAATGGCCCCGGCCACGAAGTAGGGCGCAAAGATGGTGGAATGCCAACCCGGGAGCAAGGCCATCGCAAAATCCCAGCTCACCACGCTGTGAACGGAAATCACCAGCGGCGTTGCGAAGGCGGCGAAGAAAAGATAGGCGCTGTTGAAATGTTTCCATTGGCGCGCCGTTCCTTGCCAGCCCAACGCGAGAATCGTGTACACGCGTTTACGCAAGCCGGTGGCTTTGTCCCGGACCACCGCGATGTCGGGAATCAGTCCCATGATGAAAAACATGGAGCTGACCGTGAAGTAAGTGCCCACGGCGAACACGTCCCAAATCAGCGGCGACCGAAAGTTCGGCCACAGTTGCCGCTGGTTGGGATAGGGAAACAGCCAGTAGAAATACCAGGAGCGCCCGAGGTGGATGAGGGGAAAGAGTCCCGCCGTCATGACCGCAAAGATGGTCATGGCTTCGGAGCTGCGGTAGATGGGCGTTCGAAACTTGGCGCGGAGCAGATAGAGAATGGCGGAAATTAGCGTGCCGGCGTGACCGATGCCCACCCAAAAAACAAAGTTGGTGATGTAGACGGCCCAAAACACCGGAACCGCATAACCGGCGAGCCCCAGCCCGGTGTAGATTTGGTTCATCCAGGAATAAATGCCGAAGCCGAGGACGATGAGAACAATCGCCAACGTCACGAAATAAGCTTTGCCGGGCGTCTCCAGCGTCCGCAGGATGTCGCGATTGACTTTGCTGTAAGTAAGTTCTGGCATTCGAACGCTCTGTTTAGCAAGTTTCGAAAATCTTGCTTTTTTGACAAGATTTTCAGGTCGCAACGACGTAACCATGAGCACCATTTGGTTGCGGCCCCAGGCCGCTCGGTCGTTTAACTGTCGTTGCGAATCTTCTTCAGGTACGTGACCGCCGGCTTGACGTTCAGCTCGGCCAACACGTGATAGCGCCGCGGGTCGCGCGCCAATTGCGAGGCCCGGCTCCGCGGATCTTTCAAGTCGCCGAAGACGATGGCGCTGGCCGGACAAGTTTGCGCGCAGGCGGGCACGATTTCTCCGTCGCGCACCGGCCGCGCTTCGTCTTTGGCGATGTCCTTCGCGGCCCGGATGCGCTGCACGCAGAAGGTGCACTTCTCCATGACGCCCTTGCTGCGCACCGTTAAATCGGGATTTAACTGCACCGTCAACGGATAGGGATATTCGTAGTCGAACCAATTGAATCGCCGCACGTGATAGGGGCAGTTGTTGGAGCAATATCGTGTTCCGACACAGCGGTTGTAAATCTGGGCGTTGAGCCCTTCGTTGTTGTGATACGTCGCGTACACCGGACAAACCGATTCGCACGGGGCGTTGTCGCACTGCTGGCACATCATAGGCAGGAAATGGACCGCCGGGTTCTCGCCCCCGGCCTCGATGTAGCGCTCGATGCGGATCCACGCCATGTGCCGGCCCTTCGACACTTGATCCCGCCCCACCACCGCTACGTTGTTCTCGGCGTAGCAGGCGACCACGCACGCGTTGCATCCCACGCAGGCATTGAGATCGACGACCATCCCCCAACGGTGTTCCGGATGTTCGTGCGTCGCATACATGTGAAGATTCTCGGAAGAATCTCCCGCCGTCGATTCGGCGTGAGGTTCGGCAGACGATTGCAGCGCCGCCAAAGAAATCGTTTGGGCGATGGATCGTCCGGCTTGAGTTTCTTGCGGCTGCACGCTCACCAGCGGTCGGTGAACCGACAGCTTCTCGAGTTGCACCTTGGTGGACGCCCACAGCCGCCCGCCCGACGACGCCTCGAAATCCGGTGAGAGTAAATCCAGGACGTTCACGCCACGGTCTTTGGCGTATCGGCCGAACTGCCGATGCCCTTGGCCGATCGGAATTGCCACGGCGTCGGGCCGTATGGAGGCGGTCAAATGAGCGGGAACTTGAATAGCGCCTTGCGGCGAAGTCACCTTCACCAAATCGCTCTCTTGAATTCCTAAACGCGCGGCGCTCACCGGATGAATTTCAATCCAGGAGTCCCAAACAATCTTGGTGAGCGGATCGGGAGTCTCTTGCAGCCAGGGGCGATTCGCGCCTCGGCCATCGTAGAAATGAATCGAAGGATAAGCGATGAGATAAAATTCACCCGCGCCCTCAAACTTCGGCGGAACCGGCGCAATTCCAAACGCGCTCTCGGTGAGCTTCACGGCCTTCGGCGCAGTTGGCGTCCAACATCCTCCCGCTTCAATCGTCGATCGGAACCACGCGTCGAAGTCATCCGACGGCTTCAACTCTCTGTGAAGGCGTTTCCATTCGACTTCCATGTATTCTCGAAAATTCTTCTGCGGAAATTTTTTTGCAAGGTCTCCACCGAGTCGCTGAGCGACGGACAGGAAAACATCCGGCGCCGCCTTGGCCTGAAATAGCGACTGCATGGTCGGCTGGACGATCCCGTGAACACCGGCGCGCGGCGAGTAGTCTTCCCATCGTTCCAGGGGATCAAGGTCTGGTAAAACGAGGTCGCACAGGGCCGCGGTTTCATCCAGAACATTGGAGAAGGAGACCTTGAAAGGGACTTTTCTGAGCCGCTCTTCGAAGCGCAACCCGGCGGGAAACGTGTGCGCCGGATTCGTGTGGTGAAAGAACATCAACTGAATTTCGCCACGGCTCATGCGGTCAAGCGTCGCGGTGATATCTTTCAAGTTGGCCGCGTTGTCCCAATTCGTTCCCTCGCCAAAGACGAGCGTCTTTCCAACGTTTCCGCAGATGTAATTCAACAAACCGATGGCGCTTTGGGTGAACGTGGCGTTCGATCCTTGCGTGGCAACGCCACCGCCGATGGCCAGGCCGGGCTTCGCGTCGGCGAAGAGCTTTGCCATGGCGATGATCTTCTCCGCGGCAACGCCGCAAATCTGGCTCGCGGCTTGCGCGTTGAATGGCGCGACGTAGGATTGAACACGCGCGCGATCGCGCGGATTGAGCTGATCGTCCCATCCATTTTTCAAGATGGTGTGCGCCATGCCGAGCGCCAGATAACCCTCCGTTCCCGGATTCTGACCGATCCACTCATCTGCGTTGGCGGCAGTGAGGGATTGGCGCGCTTCGACGTGAATGAACTTTCCAACCCGACCGTCTTTCAGTTTTCGAAACTCGGCAAAATCGACAGCCAAGCCGGTGTTTGAAATCCAGGTTTCGAGGAAATCGGCGCCGAAGGAGATGAGCGCATTGGCCGCCGCCAAGTTGTACCGGGGAATTTCGCTCGTGCCGAACAAATTTTGATGCGCGGCGCGGAGAGGCTCATAAGCGAGCGTCTCGTAGATTTGATAATCCTTCGATCCGAGGGCCGCCAGGAACTCCGCGAACAATCGATTCAGGCTTCCGGTGATGCGGTGTGACCACAGCCCAATTTGCTGAGCCTGCTTCTGAAAGAGCAAATACGAAATTACGTCGGCCAGCAGAGTCTCGGCTTCCTCCCAACTCGCCGGCGCCAAGCGCCCGTGTTTGTCGCAGCGCAGCGGCTGCGCGAGGCGGTCGGGATTGTAGAGTCCTTGCACTGCCGCTTGGCCGCGGAGACACAGCTTGCCGCGGTTCACCGGATGATCGGGATTTCCTTCCACCTTGAGGGTTCGCCCCTCGCGAGTGCGCACGAGCAGGCCGCATCCGGCCGGGCATTCGCGGCACGTCGTCTTGTACCACAGCGCAACGCCGGGCACGAGCGACTCCGGCGGCGTCACGAAGGGAATCAACTTGCGGCTCGATTCGCTCGCGCATCCGGCGGCGGCCAGCGCCGTCCCCGCCGTCGCCATCTTCACGAACGAGCGACGATCCATGCCGGCAGCGTTTCTCTTCTTGTCGTTTTCTTTTCGCGACATCGATTTATCGTGGGGCAGGCCCGCCGCGGCGGGCCTGCCCCGAAAATAGCGTGGATGTTCTGGTAGCCGCGGTACGTTTTGGGTACCGCGGGCTTTTGTTGACCGTTATGACGTCCGGGATGCCCTCCGTCTGCCCCGGAGGAGCATCCCGGCTACCAAAACATTTCATGCCACATTCATTT
>CAZIDA010000030.1:0-13692 GCA_964537865.1 uncultured Acidobacteriota bacterium | reverse complement strand
GAACGTTTGGAGAAGCAGCGCACCGAAGGCAAGATGACGGCGCGCGAGCGCATCGAGTTTCTGCTCGACGAAGGAACCTTCGAGGAACTCGACAAATTCGTCACGCATCGCTGTGACGATTTCGGGATGGAGCGGCAAAAGCCCATCGGCGACGGCTTCATCACCGGATATGGGCGCATCGAAGGACGCCTCGTCTACGTCTTCGCTCAAGACTTCACGGTCTTTGGCGGAAGCCTCAGCGAAACGAACGCCCTGAAGATTTGCAAGATCATGGACCTGGCGATGCGCAACGGCGCGCCGGTGATCGGGTTGAACGACAGCGGTGGCGCGCGCATCCAAGAAGGGGTCATGTCGCTGGCCGGTTACGCCGATATTTTTTTGCGAAACACGTTGGCCTCCGGCGTGGTGCCACAAATTTCCGCCATCATGGGACCGTGCGCCGGCGGCGCCGTCTATTCCCCGGCCATCACCGACTTCATCGTGATGGTGAAAAAGACCAGCTACATGTTCATCACCGGCCCGGACGTCATCAAGACCGTCACGCACGAAGCGGTGACCAAAGACGAGCTGGGCGGCGCCATGACGCATAACACCAAAAGCGGCGTCGCGCATTTCGCCGTCAACGACGACTGCGAATGCCTGGCGTTGATCCGGGAACTTTTCTCCTTCATTCCTTCGAACAACCTCGACGACCCGCCGCGAAAAGCGACGCGCGATCCCATCGACCGCCTCGACGACAAACTGAACTCCATCGTCCCCGAAGAACCGTTTCTTCCCTACGACATCAAAGACATCATTCACACCGTCGTCGACGACAATTACTTTTTTGAAGTGCAGGAACATTACGCGCAAAACATGGTGATCGGTTTTGCGCGCTTCGATGGACGACCGGTCGGCATCGTTGCCAATCAACCCGCCGTGCTCGCGGGAACGCTCGACATCAACGCCTCCATCAAAGGCGCGCGCTTCGTGCGCTTCTGCGACGCCTTCAACATTCCCTTGGTGGTGTTCGAAGATGTGCCGGGATTTTTGCCGGGAACGAATCAGGAATTCGACGGCATCATCAAACACGGCGCGAAATTGCTTTTCGCCTTCGCCGAAGCCACCGTCCCGAAGATTACCGTGATCACGCGCAAATCCTATGGCGGCGCTTACTGCGTCATGGCATCGAAACACATTCGCACGGATATGAACTACGCTTGGCCGACGGCGGAAATTGCCGTGATGGGACCGGAAGGCGCGGTCAACATCGTCTACCGCCGCGAGATCGTCGCCGCAAAGGACGCCGCCAAGACGCGCCAGGAGAAGATTCAAGAATTCAAAGACAAGTTTGCCAATCCCTACGTCGCCGCCGAACGCGGATACATCGACGAAGTCATCGAACCGAGACTGACGCGCAAGAAGATCATCACCGCCTTGCGCATGCTCGAAAACAAACGCGACACCAACCCCGCCAAGAAGCACGGCAACATTCCGCTGTAACAATTTTTGGAGTGCGCCGCCCGCGGCGGCGCTTTGGATTAGCGACCAAGATGAAAGAACGTCGCAGTTTTGGGCACGCCGGAGTGACAGCGGCGTCGTTGCCGCCGCACTCCATAATTGTTGCTCCTCATTTTCGCCGGGCGTATACTTCGCCCGAATGCTGAGACCGTTGCACGCTTTCAGCGTACCCCCGGATGGCTTTATGATCGCCAATATTTCAGCGCCTCCTTAATATTCGGGTTGTGGCAGGGCCGGATTGATATCGAATTTGCCCCATGATAGGCTTACGCAATGACAACTAAACAGAAAGTCATGAAGGCCGTCAAGGGCTTGCCCGATGACGCCTCGATTGAGGATGTCATGGAGAGGCTTTTGTTTCTGGCCAAGATCGAACGAGGTCTTGCCCAAGCTGATGCCGGTCAGACCCTTCCTCACCGTGAAGTGATGGAAAAGATGGCCAAATGGCAGAAGTGACTTGGACTCAACAGGCGGTTGCCGATCTGGAGGTCATCGCAGACTTCATTGCTGTCGATTCGGCTCACTACGCCAGCCTCTTTGTCATTGATGTGCTTAGCGCCGTTGAACGGCTTCAGAAATTTCCGAACTCAGGACGAATCGTGCCTGAGACAAACAATCCACAAATTCGAGAAATCATTCTGGGCAATTATCGCGTTGTCTATCGAACAAAGCTCGGTGAAGTTATCATCCTTACCGTCTATCACGGCTCAAGGATTTTGAATCCTTCGCACCTGGGCTAATCTTCCCCACCCCTTCTCACAGACGCCTTAACAAGGAGAAGGCTCGTCATGCATCACCGGTGCGACCAATCAAAGGCACGATGGTTTTCGCCAAACAGATTGGCCATTCACCGCCGAGGCGCCTAAAAGAATCCGTTGAAAGTCCCGCGATGCGGGCCCTGGATCGTCTTGGCAGAGCACCAATTGTCAATAGGGAAGAGCTGTCCCCCTTCACCGACCCGGAGATTTGATGGCACGCCGGAGGAAAAGTCCGCCGAGGCGGATAGTCGCCGCACTCCATAAATCTTGCCTCGCATTTTCGTCGGACGTATACTTCGTCCGAATGCTGAAACTGTTGCAGGACTTCAGCGCGCCCCCGGATGGCTTTATGAGCACCGGTGGTTCCGAAGCGACCTGATCCCTTTGGCATATAACCGTAGCACTGGTTGATCGACACAAGAAGATGCCGACCGCCGCGTCACCAACGCATATGAAGCGAGTCGCGAAGTTGGCTGGATCACTTGGGCAATACTGTGTCAGCGTTCGTTTACAATCCTTGCGAATGAATGAAAAGTTGGCCACGTCATCTAAACGATTCAGGACCCGTGGGTACAACTGTTGCACAGGATTTGCGTCAGAAATGAAATGCGTCGTTAGTCTTCTTGCGTAAAAGAGAGGCACTGGGGAGTGAAATCTTGCCTGTCGTTCCGTTATCATTGGTTATGATACTACTCATCTCATGCAAGAATCGAAAGACATGAAAAGAATCAATCTTGCCGGCAAGAAATACAACCTTGTCAAATCGAGAGTCAGGGAGCAACGGGACGTCTATCTTGTGAATGTCTCCTCCATCCATTCACACCTGCCTTTGGATTCTATTGTTTGTGGGGACGCCCTTCAAGTTCTCCGCACCTTTCCGGACGAGTTCGTTGATCTGATTATCACCTCTCCTCCTTACGCTGACAAGAGGAAGAACGCCTATGGCGGGATTCATCCCAACAACTATGTCCAGTGGTTCCTACCCATAGCTCATGAAGTCAAACGACTCCTGAAGCCCTGCGGAACATTTGTCCTGAACATAAAGGAAGGTGTGTCGGACGGTGAAAGAGAGACATACGTTTTGGAATTAATACTCGAGATGAAAAAACAGGGATGGCTTTGGACAGAGGAATACATTTGGCATAAGAGAAACAGCTACCCTGGCAAATGGCCGAACAGATTCCGTGATGCATGGGAACATTGTCTGCAATTCAACAAGCGAAGAAAGTTCTCAATGTACCAAGAAACTGTCATGGTTCCGATGGGGGAATGGGCGAAAGCTCGGCTCAAGAACTTGAGCGAAACAGACAGACGTAGGGATGAGTCCAAAGTGGGGAGCGGTTTTGGAAAAAATATCTCAAACTGGGTTGGCAGACAAATGGCTTATCCGGATAATGTTCTTCATTTAGCAACCGAGTCCGCCAATAAGAACCACAGTGCGGCCTTCCCTATCGCCTTACCAGAGTGGTTCATAAGACTGTTCACAAAACGTGGGGACATAGTCCTTGATCCATTTTTGGGATCCGGTACAGCAGCGGTAGCAGCCAAGCGATTGGGACGCAGATTCATTGGAATTGAAATCCTGAGGGAGTTCTGCGCGCAAGCAGAGAAACGCATCAAACAAGAGCCTATATACAATGGAGATCTATTCGAGTGAAGATCATATCCCTGGAAGAGGTCAGGGAATTCGTCAACCATCACATCGACCAATTCCACGGAAGTCGGATCAATAGGGTCAAGAAGATTAAGCTCAAGGAAGTCCTTCAAAAAAAGAATCCGTACCTGTTTAGAGCGAAGAACATTCTGACAGCACAACGGCTGATCGAATCTCTTCTCCAAGCATATCTTTCTTCGTCCGAGGAAGAACTCTTCGGAGAGTTTCTTGAGGAGCTTGCGATCTTCATAGCTAGCAAAACACTCAACGGCAAGAAGTCGCCTGGCACGGGCATCGATTTGGAATTTGTTAAAGATGGTGTTGTCTATCTCGCGTCTATAAAATCTGGCGTTAACTGGGGCAACAGTTCACAATACGCAGCATTGCGGGATAGATTTAAGAGAGCAGTTCAAGTTCTCAAACAATCAAAGTCAGTAAGAGCTGTTCAGCCTATGCTGGCGTCTTGTTATGGTAAGAGGAAGACGGTGGACAATGGTGAATACGTTCGCATCTGTGGGCAGGAATTCTGGTATTTCATCAGCGGTAACAAGAATCTCTATATTGACATCATCGAGCCGCTGGGCCACCAAGCGAAGCAACGTAATCAACATTACGAAGAGGAGCTCGCGGTCGTGATTAATAAGTTCACGGCAGAATTCTCAGCCGACTTCTGCCGTGATGGGAGAATCGATTGGGACAAGTTGGTGCGCTTCAATAGCGGAAATCTAAAATGGGACTGACTATTCGTGTCGTTGAGATGGCTACTCAAACAACGATGGATCCATCAGTTGTCCCTCGTGCTACTATTTCACGTGACATGAACCGACGTTCGCTCCAAAATAACCTTCTGACCTTCAAAGCCGACTCAGCAATTCAGTCTGAGGCCCCATCCGCTTGTCATTTCGGAGGCTTAAATGACTCCCCTCACGCCCTCGCTTCATGAAACCCTGCTCGGCAAAGTGGTATACAGCTCTTACGCCTATCGGTCATCGACTCGGAACACGTTCTACGTGATCGTCCGAGAGACGGCGCACTCGGTGTGGCTGAAGCGGTTGGAGTCGATTCGAACGGGGTGCGATTACACCGGTCAATGGGGAACAGAAGCGCCGGCGCCGTTCGAGCGATCGTCTCTGAGTGCCGGAGAGGAAAGAGATCTGGTGCAGGCGAAGAAGCATTTGCCCTCCAGCCCCAGCGACAGACTGTACTTCGCGTACGGTCGAGAAGCGTTTTTCCCGTGGAACGGAAAACCGCTGCCCTATGACGATCGAGATTAATCCTCTTTGTGTAGACACCACCTGTCACGGCGCGCAGAGATGGCGCGGATAATTCCCTGAGCACTTTTGAACCAACCCACCTTGTCTCGTCATCGCATCTGAATCGCGAAAGGAGGAGATCGATGTCGACCATCAAAATCGCATTTTGGAATCTTCAAAACTTATTTGACACCACGGCGTCGCCGCTGGCCACGGATATCGGCTTCACGCCTGAGAATGGCTGGACGGTGGAGGTGTTTGAGCAGAAGCTCAACAATCTCGCGGAAGTCATCAAGCTGATGCACGGCGGCGCGAAGCCCGACTTGCTCGGCCTCTGTGAAATCGAAAACAAACCTTTGGCCGAGCAGTTGGCGCAGGCCGCGGGCCTGGGAGAATGCATGATTGCTCACAGCGACAGTCCGGACATTCGCGGCATCGACACCACCTTATCCAAGCACGCGTGGAGACGGTTTGACGGGCGGCTAAGAGAATCTTGTGTGGTAGCCAGGATGCTTCCGCCACAGGCGGAGAGCATCCCGGACGTCCAGACGACAGCGGCGTCCGGGATTCGCCCAAAGGCAGGCGAATCCCGGTTACCGGAACATCGACGGTCGGCCCTTTTCGAGGCAGACCCGCCGCGCCGGATGTCTCCCCCACTCGCCTTGAATTTCATGTAACTCAAGATCACCCTCTTCCGTCGATAACTGCGAGCTTGGGTGGCTCAATGAGATCGCATTTGGCTGCGCCGGCGAGCGTTTTAGCTCTATGGATTTTGGACGCATCTCTCTGCCCCAGGTTAAACCAAATTCTTTTATTTGTGTCCGTGCAATCATTGGGGAAGGAATTAGAAATAGCGACTCACCGGGCAAAGGTGTGAAAGGTCGGCGGGCAAAGCGCAATCGTCTCCAGCATGCAGGAGGATAGGAATGAAAGGTGATATCCAAAGGAGGAAGGGAGGCTCTTTGAATCTTGAGAAGCTGGCTCACCGCAGAGGCGCGAAGGACGCGGAGAAGTCGCGGAGATTTTCGAAGTCACCCTCATGGCAGTTGACTCCGTCAAATCGATTAATTGCTTTGATCGCATTGACGCTCGTGTTCTGTGGGCAAATATCCGGTCAAACGCCGGCGGTTCGAAATTTCGTCGGCACGGTGACGGCATTGAAGACCTCAGCCGGCGATCTTGAAGTTAAGCCCGACAACGCGCCCCCGATGAACGTCAGCTTCACACCGCAGACAATTTTTCTGAAGGTGGCCCCGGGCGTCACAGATTTGAAGAAAGCGGAGGCCATCCAAGCCAATGAGGTCGCCATGGGAGACCGTGTCTTGGTGACGATCGAGACGGCCACCCACAGCGCGCGGCGCATCATCGTCATGAGCGCCGGCGACATTGCCAAGCGCAACGAGGCGGAGCGGCTCAATTGGATTCGGCGCGGTGTCTCCGGCATCGTCGCTTCGAAGAAGGACGATCAAATTACCTTAAAGATGAGAACCCTGCAAGGGGCGACGGAAGCCGTCGTCACGGTTACGCCGCAAACCCTCTTCAAACGCTACGCGCCGGATTCCGTGAAGTTCGCGGATGCGCAGCCCAGCACCCTGGCGGAAGTCAGCGTCGGCGATCAACTTCGCGCGCGTGGACAAAAGAATGAAGACGGTTTGAAAGTAATGGCCGACGAAGTGGTGTTCGGCACGTTTTTGATCAAAGCCGGAACCGTCACTTCGGTGGACGCGGCCGCGCGCGAGCTCACCGTCAAAGACCTCAGCACCGGCAAACCGCTCCTCATCAAAATCTCCCCCGACTCCCAGATCAAAGCCATGCCGGACTTTGCGGAAATGATGGGAGGCGGTCGGCCGGGATTTCGACCGCAAGGAGAAAATGCCGCGCGCGCTCCTGCTCGTAACGGCGGGCCGGGCGGGAACGGCCCACGACGCCCCGGCGGCCGTTTCGATATTTCACAAATGTTGGAGCGCATGCCCGCCACCACGCTTGACCAGTTGAAGCCGGGAGAAGACATCGTCGTTTCCAGCACTAAAGGCGCGCGCAGCGATCAGATCACCGCCATCATGTTGGTGGCTCACGCCGACATGATCATCCGGATGGCGACGGCGCAAAGCAACGGCATGAATGGCCGGGGAATGAACATGGGCATGAACGGCATGAACGGCTTCGAAGGAATCCAAATGCCGACCATGATTCAGTGACACCCCGAGCGGCCTGGGGCCGCAGCCCAATGGTTCTCATGGTTACACCGTTGCGACCTGAAATTTCGTCAGCATAACAAGATTCTCGAAGCGGGCTAAACAGAGAGATCATCTTCAAAAGAAGGTTGCAGATCGTTCTTATGAAAACTGTGAAACGGATATGGATGGTTTTTTTTGTGCTGAGCGCGGCGATTTTGTGCGCGCCCTTGTTGGAACCGGCGCAAACCCCCGCGCGGGTCAGTCTTCACGGCGTGGTGACCGATCCTTCCGGCGCCGTGGTGCCGGACGCCCTCGTGCAGTTGATCGGGCCGGGAGGCGAACAACGCCAGACCACCGACCAAAAAGGAAGATACCAATTCCCGCGGCTTCTGCCCGGCAAGTATCAAGTGAACGTGATCGCGAAGGACTTCACGGTGAGTCAGTACAAGGATTTTCAAATCACCGGCCCCGTCGATCTCGACGTGCAACTTACGATTCAAGCCATGAACCAAGTGGTGAACGTGGAAGATGAGGCCAGCCGCTTGAGCGTGGAGCCGGAAGCCAACGCCGGCGCCCTGGTCTTGAAGGACAAACAACTCGACACGCTCTCCGACGATCCCGACGAACTGTCGCAACAGTTGCAGGCCATGGCGGGACCGGGCGCGGGACCGAACGGCGGGCAGATTTATGTGGACGGATTCACCGGCGGGCAGTTGCCGCCCAAGTCGACGATTCGCGAAATCCGCATCAACTCCAATCCTTTTTCATCGGAATACGACCGACCGGGATTTGGGCGCATCGAGATTTTCACGAAGCCGGGGACGGACACGCTGCACGGTCAAGCCTTCTTCCAATTCAACAATCAGGATCTCAACGCGCGCAGCCCGCTGCTCACCACGCCCACGCTGCCACTCTTCAAGCAGCAATTCTTCAACGTGAACCTGACCGGCCCCATCAAGAAAGACAAAGCCTCCTTCGGCTTCGACTTTCAAAGGCGCGACATTACTGAAGACGATTTCATTCTGGCAACCACGCTCGACAACAATTTCAATCCGGTGCTGGTGAATCAGGCGCTGGTGGCGCCTCAAACGCGCACCACCTTTGCGCCGCGGCTCGATTACACCATCAACGCGAACAACACCCTCACGGTTCAGTACCAATACACACGCGTGGGCGCGGACAATCAGGGCGTGGGAAGTTTCAACCTGGCGACGATGGCGTATAACCGAGCCTCCACCGAGAACACGCTGCGCATGACCGAGGACATGGTGGTGAGTCCGCGCATGGTGAACGAAACGCGCTTCCAGTTCATGCGCACGACCTTCGTGGACTCGGGCGCCGGCACGGCGCCGGTGATTAGTGTGCAAGGCGCTTTCAGCACCGGCGGCGCCACGGTGGGCGACTCTCAGAACACGGACCATCGTTGGGAAGTGACCAACATCACCACCTACACCCAAGGAAGGCACGTTTTCAAATTCGGCGGCCGCGCGCGCCAGTCGTTCAACGACGACACGTCGCTCAATAATTTCAATGGAACCTTTTCGTTCTTCGCCGGACAAGGCCCGGCGCTCGACGCCAACAATCAGCCCATCCCCGGAACGCTCCTCAATCTCACCGCGCTTCAGGTTTATCAGAGGACGCTGCAATTGGAGCAGGCCGGTTATACGCCGGCGCAGATTCAAGCGCTGGGCGGCGGCGCTTCGCTCTTCACGATTGCCAGTGGAACCCCGACCACCAAGGTGAACCAATTCGATATCGGGATGTTCATCAACGACGACTGGAGAATTCGTCCGAACTTCACGCTGAGCTACGGCTTCCGCTATGAAACACAAACCAACATTCACGATTACGGCGACTGGTCGCCGCGCGTGGCCATCGCCTGGGGATTGGGCGGAGGCAATTCTCCGAAGACCGTGTTGCGAGCCGGATTCGGAACTTTCTACGATCGCATTCCCGACTCCACTACCTTGCAAGCGCTGCGCTACAACGGCATCACGCAACAGTCGTTCCTCATTCGCGAACCGGACTTTTTCCCGAATCTGCCGCCGCCCGCTTCGCTTCAAAACAGTTTGCTGCCGCAAACTCTTTATCTGGTCGATTCGCACATCGTGGCGCCGCGCACCTATCAAGGCAGCATCGGGATTGAGCGGCAGATCAACAAGTACGCGCGCATCAGCGTGACCTACATCAACAGCCGCGGCGTTCACCTGCTGCGCTCGCGTGACATCAACGCCCCCATCAACGGCGTCTATCCTTATGGAGACCACGAAGCGCGTTTCATCACGGAGTCCACGGGCTTCAGCCGCACGCAGCAAATCTTCGTCAATCCCAACGTCAATTACAAAAGACTTTTCCTGTTTGGTTTCTACGCGCTCTCCTACGGGAAAGACGACAACGAAGGACAACCTGCCGATCCCTACAATCTCCGAGCGGAGTGGGGACCGTCGAGCTACGGCGACGTGCGTCATCGCGTGGTGGTGGGATTCAGCGTGCCGCTTTTGTGGAACATCAACGTCAGCCCGTTCATCATTGCCTCCAGCGGCGCTCCTTACAACATCACCACGGGGCTTGACGTGTTTGGTGATGGCGTGACGACGGCGCGACCGGCTCTGGTTCCCGGCGCGACGGCCGCCAGTTGTGCCGGACCTAACTTGATTTTTGAGCCGGCTTTCGGTTGTTTCAATTTGAGTCCGGCGCCGGGCACTCCCACGATCCAGCGAAACTCCGGACGCGGACCCGCCACCGTGAATGTCAGCTTGCGTCTGTATCGGACCTGGTCGTTTGGCGCGAAGAAAGAAGAAGTGGGACCCGCGGGCGGGCCACCTATGGGCGGCCCCTATCGCAGAATGGGCGGCGGTCCACATGGGGGCGGGCCTCACGGAGGCGGACCGCGCGGCGGAATGTTTGGAGCCCCCGGCACGGGAAGATACAACGTGACGCTGTCGTTGATGGCGATGAATGCGCTGAACCACGCAAATTTTGCGCCACCCAGCGGCGATCTTTCGTCGCCCTTCTTCGGGCAGTACCGAAGCTTGGCGGCGAACTTCGGTCCCGCCGGCGCCTCCAGCACTTACAATCGCCGCATCAGTTTGCAACTGCGGTTCAGTTTCTGAAGCATCGCAACACGACCGAATAGGAAATTCGAAGACCGAAAGTTTTGATGCCCCGTTGATTGGAGGTTTTTGTCAGCGGGGCTTTTTTTACTTGCAAAGGCCAAATTCCAAATGCCAAGTTTCAAACAAGGGTCAAGAACCAAGTGCCGGGCACGGGGAGCTCTTGATGATCTGCTCTGCGCTATCTCTGCGTCCTCTTCGAAGCAAGTCGGCAAAATTCTATTTCTTTAACAAGGCTTTTGCTTGGGTAGCCCCGGCCGTTTGGGGGGCCGGGGATTTTCTTCGAACGCGTGCAAGAGCCGCCGGCCCAAACAACGGCCGGCGCTACCAGCACTGCTCCCGGACCGCTGTGGCCGGAGACGCCGATGCTTCCGCGATGATGTCCAAACATTGACTACAACAATCCGTCATCTCATAATCGAACAACCCTTCTTCATGCGCTTCGCCCTTCAGCTTCTTCAGTCTTCCGCCTTGTCTCTTTGAATGGGCGGGGATATACTCCGCAGCCGGTATTCATCTTAGGAGGCACTCTCGCCATGAAACTCACTAGAATCGTACTGCTCGTCGCCGCGCTGCTCGTGACTTCGAGTTTGCTGCTCGCCGACGAGGGCATGTGGATGCCGCAACAGATTCCCGATCTGGCCGCGAAGCTCCGGGCCATGGGTTTCACCGGGAATCCCAAGGAATTCGCCAATCTCACCGGACAACCGATGGGCGCCATCGTCTCGCTGGGTGGATGCACGGCCTCGTTTGTTTCACCGGACGGACTCATCGTCACCAATCACCACTGCGTGGTCGGTGGCCTGCAATTCAATTCCACGCCGCAGCGCAATCTGCTGCACGACGGCTATCTCGCCAAGACGCGCGATGAAGAATTGCCGAACGGTCCGGGCTCGCGCGTGTTTGTCACGACCTCGGTGACGGATGTGACTCAGGCGATCACCGGGAACATCGATCCCAAGCTCAGCGACCGTCAGCGCTACGATCTGATCGAGCGCCGCATCAAAGAACGCGTCGCCGCTTGCGAGAAGAGCGGACAGCGCTGTAACGTCGCGTCCTTCTTCGAGGGGCTCAAATATTTTGAAGTCGCCCAACTGGAAATCAAAGACGTGCGGCTGGTTTACGCGCCCGCCGAAGGCATCGGCGTGTTTGGCGGCGAAACCGACAACTGGCGGTGGCCGCGTCACACCGGAGACTGGGGCTTCCTTCGCGCCTACGTCGGCAAGGACGGAAAACCCGCGCCGTATTCCAAGGAGAACGTTCCCTATCATCCCCAGCATTGGCTGAAGGTTTCACCGCAAGGCGTGAAGACCGGTGAACTCGTTTTTGTCGTTGGTTATCCGGGTCGCACCATGCGCCATCAAACTTACGAGCAGGTAAAGGAGACGACGGAGTGGTCGTTCCCGCGCGCGATTCGCCTGGCGCAAGAACAGCTCGCGATTCTCGATAAACTCACCAAGGATAACAAAGCCGTCGCCATCAAAGTCGCGGGACGCGTGCAAGGACTCAACAACGGTTTGACGAACATGCGCGGCATGCTCGAAGGCCTGGTCAAAGGCGGCGTGCTCGCTGAAAAAGAGGCGCGGGAAAAAGCGTTGGTGAAATGGATCGCGGCCACGCCCCAACGCCGGGCCAAGTACGGCGACATTCTCCCCGCGCTGAACGCGCTGCAAGCGGAAAGCGAGAAGACTCGCGAGCGTGATGCCACGCTGCGCAGCGTCACCGGGGCGTCTTCGTATCTGGGCGCCGCGGAATCGATCTATCGTTTGGCGATGGAACGTCCCAAGAGCGATCTCGACCGCGATCCCGGATTCCAGCAGCGGGACTGGCCGCGTCTTCGCGAATTCCAGGAACGTTTGCAGCGAACCATTGACGCCTCGGTGGACCGCGCGCTGTTGAAGTGGGCCATGGGCATGGTGGCGGAGCTGCCGGCCGATCAACGCATCGAGCCGCTGGACCAAGCCGCGGGATTGCAGCCCGGCATGTCCAAAGACAACGCCGACAAGGCCATCGACGCTTTCCTCGACAGACTTTACGCGCACACGCGCTTGGCGAATCGCGATTCCCGTTTGAGTCTTCTGGACAAGAGCGCCGCGGATCTTGACGCCACCGGCGATTCTTTCGTGTTGCTCGCCAAGGCGCTCTATCCCATGCAGGAATCGGAGCGTGAGACCGGAAAGAATCGCGCCGGCGCGTACGCGCGGTTGCGGCCGCGCTACATGGAAGCCTTGCTCGCCAAGTCCGGTGGATTGGTGGCGCCCGACGCCAACAGCACGCTGCGCGTCACCTACGGAACCGTGAAGGGAGTGGACGCGCGCGACGGTCTTTATTACAAACCGCACACCACGCTCAACGGAATTCTGGAGAAGAACACCGGGGAAGGCGACTTCAACGCGCCGCAGTACCAGCTTGACGCCATCAAAGCCTTGCACCAAGGAAAAACCAAAACGCCGTACCTCGATCCCACGTTGAAAGACGTGCCGGTGAATTTTCTTTCCACCGTCGACACCACCGGCGGCAACTCCGGCTCGCCCACGCTGAACGGCAAAGGCGAGTTGGTCGGCCTGCTCTTCGACGGAACCTACGAGACCGTGGCGTCGAATTTTCTCTTTGACAAAGTGAAGACGCGATCCATCCACGTCGATAGCCGCTACTTGCTTTGGAACATGACCGCGGTCGACGGCGCGCAGAATTTACTGAAGGAGATGGGCATCATTAAGTAAGAGTGGTTGGGCACAATAGCGCATGATCGCCTGCCTCGAAGAGGCAGCGGCTCACAGCCCAGGGTTGTCCGCCAGTTCTTTGGCGGACTACCCTGGGTAACGCGGGCCACACGGTCTGACGCACAACCCCAACGGGGTTGTGGCTTGTTGGGATGGAGCAAAAATATCGGCCTCGCCGCAACCCCCTTGGGGTTGTGAAGGCATTTCCGGAATTCAAGGTCATCGTTTCCCCAACGTAGCTTTCCGCCGCGGCGGATCGTAGCAACATTGGGCTTTGAGCCGCAGCGCCGCTGGCGCCGGGAAGACGTTTGTATCGGGAGATCCGAGACAACGACAATCCGTGGTACGTTCTTCGCACCATCACAGATACGCAGGCATCGCAAGGGAATCTGCCTCGAAAATACGTCGATTTAGGAAACCCTTTCAGGGTTCGTATTCCAACCCAATCCCAAACCCAGTCCTCCGCGGAGGACTGGGCTATTAAAGGTGTCCCTTTCAGAGTCTGTGTGAAAAC
>CAZIDA010000029.1:0-13962 GCA_964537865.1 uncultured Acidobacteriota bacterium | reverse complement strand
CCTCCAGACCGTAGCCCACTTCGATCCGGATCTGATGTTCTTGTTTCGCGACCAGCAAGAGCAGCCCGTTGTCCGCGCCTTTCTTTCCGATTCCCCATTGCGCGAAAAGTTCCGTCGCGTAATCGTCGATGGGTCGATCCCCTAAAGTGGGTACGGTGACTACCGCCAATTCCACTTGATGTTGTTGCCTCAATTGGATGGCGAGCGCCTCGATCTGCTGGCGGGTCGCGGGGCTCATCATCTGAGCAAAATCGTCGACGTAACCGGTGGGTTTGTAAGGAATCTTCTCCGCGCCAAGCGCCACGGTGACAAGGCTCGCCCACAATAAGACCAATATGATTAATTGCCGCTTTCGGCTTTTCATCTTCTCCTCAAGGTGAATCGCTTGCATCTCTCATCGCAAAATGCGATTCTGCCGCAATCATCCTGCTTCGATTCCGAAGGATCATGCCTCCACCGCAGCACGGGTGGTTAATGGCCTCCTACGGGTTCCTTTCGTACCACAAAGTACGTAATCCGTCAAAAAACGGTTTCACGCGGAGTCCACATTCAGGCGGATAACCGAGTTGGGCGGGAGGCGCTGGTCCTCGGTTCATCGCGTGCGTGAATTGTGCTAAGATGCTTCGGCTTTCTCATCCGAACGAACACCAACCGTGGAGTCACGCAGTGAAAACCGGCATCATTGGATTCTCGCAAGTCGGCAAGACAACGTTGTTCAATATCCTGACGCACGCTCAAGTGGACACCAAGTTTTCGGGCGGTCGCGCCGAAGCGCACGTGGGAATTGCGACGGTGCCGGACGTGCGGCTGGATTTGCTCTCGCAGAAGTACCATCCCAAACGCACCCTCTACGCCACCGTGGAGTATGTGGATGTCGCCGGCATCGTGAAAGGAGAGCAAAAGAAATCCAAAGAAGAGACGCTCTTGAGCGATCTTCGGAATGTGGAAGCGCTCCTTCACGTGGTGCGGGCGTTTGATGACGCAGCGATTCCCCATCCGGAAGGATCGCTCGATCCCAAACGCGACATCGAGAATCTCGAGGTGGAGCTGGTTTTGGCCGATTTGATGGTCGTGGAAAAACGGATCGAGCGTTTGGAGAGAGATTTGAAGAAGGCGAAGAATCCGGAACTGGAGCGCGAGTTCGAGCTTCTGAAACAATGCCAGACAGCGTTGGAGGCCGGCTCTCCACTCCGTCAGTTGGAACTCGCGCCGGACGACAAGAAGCGGCTGCGTGGTTTCATGTTTCTCTCGGCCAAGCCGATTCTTCATTGCATCAACTTGGGCGACGGCGACAGTCGTTGGGTCGATTCCGTGGCGGCTCATTTTCAAATCGAGAAGATTGCGGCATCTAAGAATGTCGCCGTAACGGCCGTCTGCGGGAAGATTGAGTCGGAACTCGTGGAGCTTTCCGCCGATGATCAGAAGGCCTTTCTCGCCGACTACGGACTGAAGGAATCCGGGTTGGAACGAATCATTCATGCGACCTACCGGTTGCTGGACTTGATTTCTTTTTTCACCGTGGGAGAAGACGAGTGCCGCGCCTGGACGATTGCGCGCCGATCCACGGCGCTCGAAGCCGCCGGCGCCATTCACACCGACATTCAAAAGAACTTCATTCGCGCGGAGGTGGTCAGCTACGACGATCTCATCGCGTGCGGAAATCTGCCAACCGCGCGCGAAAAAGGTTTGTTGCGGCTGGAAGGCAGGGAACACATCGTCAAAGACGGCGACATCGTTCACTTTCGCCACAGCGGCTAGACTCGCCCTTCCACACGCGCGCCAACTTCAAAGCTTCTCATGAACTCGACACTCTACATCATCACTTATGGCTTGGTGGCTGCGGCGGCCAATGTGTTCGGTGGCCTGTTCATCGTGCGCCGGGATTGGCGCCCTGATTTCCTGAAATACTTCGTGGCGCTGGGCGCCGGCTATATGCTCGCCGTCGCGACCTTGGAGATGATTCCCGAGAGCATGGCGCGACTTCGCTTCGCTCCCTTCCTGGTCCTTGGGGGCTACTTGATCGTGCATTTCTTCGAGCACACTATCACTCCTCACTTCCATTTCGGCGCTGAAACGCATTCTCGAGAAGTCATGAAACCGGCGGTGGGGATATCTTCGTTATTCGGCCTCATCATCCACACCTTTTTCGACGGCGTTTCCATCGCCTCCGGATTTCTCATCTCGCACCCCTTGGGACTTCTGATCTTTGTGGCCGTGTTGCTGCACAAAATTCCTGAAGGATTCACGGTGGCTTCCGTGATGCTTTCATCGGGACGCACGCGCCGGTTTGCCATGTTGGCCGCGGTGTCACTGGGCGTCTCCACAATTGCCGGCGTGTTGCTGATGTCGTTGACGAAACAGTTCGTCGATTATGGGCTGCCGTTGACGGCGGGCGTGGCGCTTTATGTTTCCGCCTCCGATTTGATGCCGGAGGTCAATCGCGAACCGGGCGTGCGCGTGGCGTTGGTGGTCTTCGCGGGCGTGCTCTTCTTTTCCTTGACGAAGTGGGCGCTGGAAGGAAACTTCTGAACTCCGCATTGAACCTCCAAAGAATATTCCGGTCATCAAACTCAACCAACCTAACACGCGCGAATTTGGCTTGGCAAGCCTTCGGGGCGCACGCGCTCACTCAAAGATTACAAGTTGCATCGCTTCGTTGCCTAGATCGGCCAGGGCAAATTAGATGATGAAGACCCGCTATTTCCGACGTTCATTGCAACTGTCCGAGTGATTTCAACCCCCCTATTTCCATTCTGTTTAGCTCTCAAGTGTTGCAATGTGTGCTATACTGTCGCTCCTTGGGCAGAACATTTGAATCGATGCTATGAATGAGGTGGGGAACACCTTTTGAACGAAAACGAGTTAGTCCAAATCAGTGACGAGCTGCCGATTCAGCCGCGTCAATACTGGGATCAAGCGGATACCCTTCAGGCGATTCTGAACAATATCTCCGACGGCGTCATGGTGTACGACGCCGACTTCAAGATCACCAGCTTCAATCGCGCCGCGGAAGACATTACCGGATACAAGATGGAGGAAGCGGTCGGCCAAACCTGCAAGGAGATCTTTCGTTGCCACATTTGCGATCCTTCTTGCGGGATGTACACGACCACGCACAACCAAACGCCGGAAGAGAATTGCGAAGTCCGCCTGGAACGAAAGGACGGAGAGATTCGGATCGCTCGAATCAGCACGGCCATCCTGCGCGATTCCAGTGGGCGAATGTCGGGGACGGTGGTGACGTTTCGCGACATCAGCGAACTGATGTCGCTGAAAAAAGAATTGCTGGGGCGCTTTCAATTTCACAGCATCATTGGGAAGAGCCACCGCATGCAAGAGATCTTCGCGCTGATTGAAGATGTCGGCGAATCCGACGCCACGGTCTTGGTGCTGGGGGAAAGCGGCACCGGAAAAGAATTGATTGCGCGAGCCATCCATCATCAAAGCCGGCGCTCGCAATTTCCTTTTGTCAAAGTCAATTGCTCGGCGCTCGCGGAAACGCTGCTCGAGAGCGAACTCTTCGGGCACGTGAAAGGCGCCTTCACCGGCGCTTATCGCGACAAGATCGGACGTTTCGAACTGGCCCACCAAGGTTCCATCTTTCTGGACGAGATCGGCGACATTTCTTCCAACATCCAACTCAAGCTTCTGCGCATTCTACAAGAGCGAGAGGTGGAACGCGTGGGCGACTCCAAGGTCATCAACGTGGATGTGCGGATCATTGCGGCAACGAATCGCGATTTGCGCCAACTCGTCGACGACGGGCGATTCCGCGAGGATTTGTTCTATCGGCTCAACGTCATCCCGGTGACCATCCCTCCGCTGCGCGAGCGGAAAGAAGACATCCCCCTGCTCCTCGACCACTTCATCTCTCAATTCAATGAACAGACCGCTAAAAACATCGCGGGGATCACGAAAGAAGCTTTGAACATTTTGATGGACTACCATTGGCCCGGAAACATTCGTCAACTGGAGAATGCCGTCGAGCACGCCTTCGTGAAAACCCACACGCGCTCCATCGAACCGTCGTCTCTCCCGATTGAGATCTGCATGACCTCGAAGCATTTTCAAACTGCGCAAAGTGGAACTCGCGATGAGCGCGAAACGATCCTGTCTGCCCTGCAACAAGCCGGTTGGAACAAGGCAAAAGCCAGCCGTGAGCTCGGAATTGACCGCGTCACGCTGTGGCGTAAGATGAAGAAATATAATATAACTGCGTCCTAGTTTCCCTCTCAAAACTGCAACAAAACCTCGCAACAAATACGTTGCATGCAACGAGGAATCCTCACCTTCCTGTAACTGCCGACTTCGTGAATCCTTTCACCTTGCTGTAACTAAAAGATTTCTCCTCTCCACCTTTAACTTTTCTGAGTTCCGCCTTTTGGAGAAGCAATTGCCCCATCTTAAAACCGGGAAGGAAATGGCGAACTCATTATCCCGTCTGCGCCCATGGCGGCTTCGCGCCTCAGAGCGAGTTGAGAAGAAGTGATCCAGAACGTTTGCCAAGCTTGGATTCCTCGCTGTTAACGAAAGGTAAAGACAATGGCCAGTGTGGCGTCCTCCAATCATTTAATCAAGATCGGCGTGCTTGCCAAGAACGCGCATGTTTCATTGCGAACGCTTCGATATTATGAAGAAATCGGCCTTATCGCTCCGGCTTCACATAGCAAGGGAGGGCATCGCCTCTATTCGCAAGACGATGTCAAGAAGCTGGAGGTCATTAATTATCTGAAATCGCTCCCGCTTTCTCTGGAAGAAATCAAAGAAATTTTTACGTACAAAAAAATTTCTCCGGGAAAGGGAAAAAAAGAGCAAGTGGCTGTCTTGAGCAAGCTGTTGGAATCAAAGCTGGGCGCGGTGAACGGAAGGATCAAGCGGCTCACCCAAATCAAAGACGAGTTGACGGGCATGGTGGACATTCTCCGCGATTGTGCCCGCTGTGAAGGCAAACCACTTTTGAAAACTGAAACCTGCGGCGACTGCCAAGCGGTGGGTCGCCATACTCCCTTGCCTCTGATGATGTCAGTTTTTCTTGAGAGAGGCGCTTAATCGATGCTCAAAAAAATCTCTGAAGGTACGGCGGTGGCGGACACGCCCCAAGCGAAGGTCGGGATGATTGGCTTCCCCATTCGAAAAGTTTTGTTTCCCACTGATTTCTCGAATTACGCCAACTACGCCTTGAAGTACGCCATCGCTATGGCGACCCACTTCAACGCCACGTTGTACGTGCTCCACGTCAACGTGCTGTTGGCGCAGAACTATCCGCCCGAGGTCTATCACGGCATGGACGCCGATTACATTGCCTATCTCAAGCGCTGCGCCAAAGAGAGCTTGGAGAAGGTGATTCCCGCGGATGTGAAGAAGCAAGTCCATGTGGAAGAGATTCTGGAGAAGGGCGTCCCCTACCAGGAGATTGTGCGAAAGGCTCAATCGCTGGGTGTGGACTTGATTGTCATGTCCACCCGAGGGCGGACGGGATTGGACCACACGCTGACCGGATCGACGACCGAGCGCGTCGTTTCGTTGTCTCCGTGTCCGGTGCTGTCCATCAAGTATCCCGAATTCGAGTTCGCAAAGACCAAGGTGGCGGCGGAGTGAAGAGCGCCGTCCGCCGATGCCGGGAGAAGCTGAGTTTATGTGAAATGAGGAACAACAAGAAGCACGGTTGAAGATTCGGACGCTTCGGAGAAGCAGAAAATGGGAACGCCGAAAAGGGCGTCCGATGGATCGGGGAGAAGAGACATGAATATTGGATTCGTCAAAGAGCCGGAGGAATATGAACGGCGCGTGGGTTTGATTCCCGCCAACGTCCGCGCTCTCGTGGAGGAAGGCCATTCCGTTTATTTTGAGAAGGGCGTCGGGGAAGGCAGCCATTTTACCGATGAAGAATACATCAGCGCCGGCGCGCACATCTCCTTCTCACACGAAGAAGTGTTGCGACGGGCGGAACTCCTGATTCAAGTCACCACGCCCACTCTCGAGGAGCTGCAATCCATCCGGCGAAACAAAACCGTCATGGCGTTTTTTCACATGGCGGTCGCTGAACGTCCCACGTTCGAAGAATTGCTGAACAACGAAATCAACTCGATCGGCTACGAAGTCATCGAGACGGTGGATGGACAACTGCCGGTGCTGCTTCCCATCAGTGAGATTGCCGGGCAGATGTCCGTTTTCATTGCCACCCACTTGCTCGAATCCAGCCACAGTGGGCGCGGCATCCTGCTGGGAGGCGCGCCGGGCATCGCCCCCGCTTCCGTGGTGATCTTGGGCGCCGGCACCGTGGGCACGTGGGCCGCTCAGACGGCCATGGCCAACGGCGCTCACGTCATGGTGTTGGACTCCGACGTCCAAAAGCTCCGCACTCTCATGGCCCGATTGGGCAATCGCATTGTGACTTCGGTGGCCGACACTTACAACATTGAACGCGCCGTGCGGCATGCGGACGTTCTGATTGGCGCCGTACTCATTCACGGCGGCAAGACGCCGCATCTGGTCACTCAAAAGATGGTCGACACCATGAAGCCCGGAAGCGTCATCATCGACGTTTCCATCGATCAAGGCGGCAGCATCGAGACCAGCCGGCCAACCACCTTGGCGCAACCGACTTTTTTGTACAACGACGTGATTCATTACTGTTGTCCGAATCTGACAGCCAACATCGCGCGCACTGCGTCCATCGCTCTCTCCAACGCCAGCCTCCCGTACGTTCGAGAGATCGCCACGTTGGGCCCGGAGGAGGCGATTCGCAAACATCTGGATCTGGCGCGCGGCGTGTTTACTTATCAGGGACATTGCACGCGCGAACAAATTGCCGAGATTTTCGGAGTGAAGTACGAATCCATTGATACGCTGACGAGCTCTTATATCTGGTCTTAGGCAAGAGGAGTCCGGAGTTGGGAATGATCTCAAACTCATTCACAGAAGAATCCGGGATCCAAAGGAACGCCATCATAGCCGTTCATTCATACGAGTCATACGCGGTTGAAGCGAAAACGCCATGAACTGGATTACTGCGTACAAGAGCAAGGTCACCACGCCGGAAGAAGCGCTGAGTGTTGTGAAGTCGAACCATCGGGTTTACATCCATCCCGGATGCGCGGAGCCGGAGATTCTGGTGGGAGCGCTGTTGAAACGGGCGCCCGAACTCCACAACGTGGACGTCGTCCACTTGCTCACCATGGGCAACGCCGATTACATCAAGCCCGAGATGGAAGAACACTTCCGCCACAACGCCATGTTTGTGGGCGCGAACGTTCGGCAAGCCGTGAATGAAGGGCGGGCCGATTACACGCCCATTTTTCTGAGCGAGATTGAAGACCTCTTCCTCAGTGGGGCGCTTCCTATTGACGTGGCGTTGATTCAGATTTCTCCGCCCGACGAGCATGGCTTCTGCAGCTTCGGAGTGGGTGTCGACACCACCTTGACGGCCTGTCAGGTCGCCAAGACCGTCATCGCGCATGTGAACGATCAAATGCCGCGAACGCTCGGCGATTCCTTCATCCATATTCATAAGATCGACCGCATCGTGGAGGAATCGCGGCCGGTCTTGGAGTTGCCGCGCGTGAAATGCACCGATCAGAACTGCGTCATCGGCCGCAACGTCGCCGATCTGATCGAAGACGGATCGACGATGCAGATGGGCATCGGCGGCATTCCGGACGCCGTGCTCTCCTTCCTGCGCTCGAGAAAAGATCTGGGAGTGCACAGCGAGATGTTCTCCGATGGCGTGGCGGAACTGGTGGAAGCCGGCGTCATCAACAACGAAAAGAAGAGCATTCATCCCGGCAAAATCATCGTCGGCTTTCTCTTGGGGACACAGCAAGTGTTCAGTTTTGTGGATAACAATCCTTTGATGGAATTTCATCCGACGCGCTACGTCAACGATCCGTTCATCATTGCGCAGAACACCAAGATGGTGGCCATCAACTCGGCCATTCAGGTGGATTTGACCGGGCAGGTGTCATCGGATTCGATTGGGTATTCCATCTACAGCGGGTTTGGGGGACAGGTGGATTTCATTCGCGGGGCCGCGCGATCCAAAGGGGGCAAGCCGATCATCGCTCTCCCAGCGACGGCCAAAGACGGCGAGGTCTCGCGAATTGTCCCCCGCCTGGACACCGGCGCCGGCGTGGTCACCTCTCGCGCCGACGTGCATTACGTGGTGACGGAATTCGGAACGGCTTATCTGCACGGCAAGACCATCCGGGAACGCGTCAAGGCGTTGATTGAGATTGCTCATCCCCGGTTTCGCGAGGAGCTGACGGAGTTTGCGTTCAACCAGAAATGGCTTCCCGCCGCCTTCAACGTCCCGGCAGCGGTGAGTTAGACGGATTTGAAAATTGGCCCCACCGAGGGCCGATCAATGTGGGAAAGGAAAAAAACTTCACATGGCCAATCGAGGAAAGATTGATATTGCCAAAGATGAATGCAAGGGCTGCGCCGTCTGCGTGGACGCCTGCCCTCCGAAGGTGGTTCAACTATCATCCGCGCTCAACGTGCAAGGGTACCATCCCGCTCAGTATTTGGGCGACGGCTGCACCGGATGCGGGATCTGTTTCTACGTCTGTCCGGAGCCGGGCGCGATCACCGTTTACAAATGGGAAGAGGTGAAAGCGGCGCCGGTCCCGGCACCGGCGCGGGCGTAATCGCCGCGCGAATACCCCTCCGGGGGAAAACAAATTTTTTGACTTGGACAAATCAAATGACTAAAGAACTGATCAAAGGAAACGAAGCCATCGTCAAGGGCGCCGTCTTGGCGGGATGTCGCGCTTATTTCGGATATCCCATCACGCCCGCCAGTGAGATCGCCGAAGCGGCCGCCTACTACTTTCCTCTGGTGGGAGGAACATTTCTTCAGGCCGAAAGCGAAGTGGCGTCCATCAACATGCTTTACGGCGCCGCGTCGGCGGGCGCGCGATGCATGACCGCTTCCTCCGGGCCCGGCCTCAGTCTGATGCAGGAAGGCATCTCTTACATGGCCGGCTCCGAACTTCCTTGTGTGATTGCCGACATCATGCGCGGCGGTCCGGGCCTTGGCAACATCGGCCCGGAGCAAGGCGACTACAACCAGATGGTCAAAGTCGGCGGCCATGGAAACTATCACAACATCGTGCTGGCGCCCAACTCCGCGCAGGAAATGTGCGATTTGACGATGCTGGCCTTCGAACTCGCCGACAAGTACCGGAACCCGGCGGTGGTTTTGGCGGACGGGTACGTCGGCCAGATGATGGAGCCGGTCGAGTTTCCGACGGAAGCGAAGCAAGCACCGGTCAAAGACTGGGCTGTCCTCGGAGACGCGGCGTCGCGGAAGAACGTTCTCACTTCCATCTATCTTTCCCACGACACTTTGGAAAAGCACAATCGAAATCTCATGAAGAAATACGACCGGGTGTGCGAGAACGAGGTTCGTTTCGAAGAGCACCTCGTGGAGGACGCCGAGATCGTGGTGGTGGGCTACGGAATTGTCTCTCGCGTTTTGAAGTCCGCGGTCGACATGGCCCGCCATTATGGAATTCGCGCCGGCCTATTTCGACCGATCACGCTGTATCCGTTCCCGACGCAACAGCTCGCCAATATCTCTGAAAAGACCGAGCGGTTCCTCACCGTGGAACTGAGCAACGGCCAGATGGTCGACGACGTTCGTCTCTCCCTCATTCGCGGGCATGCCTGCCGCCGGCGATACCCCTGCGATTTCTACGGCCGCATGGGCGGGTCGGTGCCCTCGACGGAAGAGATTTTCGAAGTGATTCAATCCCGGATGTCTCATCCGGTGGAATGTAACGACGCGATGGCTGTTCCCATGGGACTCCACGCGGTTTGAAAATGAGGTTCGATCGAATGCATGCGATTCACCTACTTTTAGGTCATTACGGAGCCGATCACGATGTTCACGATGACGCAGCATAAGTCCGATTCTTTCTACAACCTTTTTGAGCGCAAAGACGGCGATCCACACGTCACGCATTACTGTCCCGGATGCGGGCATGGCGTGATTCACAAGATGATTGCGGAGTGCTTGGACGATTTGAAAGTTCAGGACCGCACCATTTTCGTCTCTCCCGTGGGTTGCTCGGTCTTTGCGTATTACTACTTTGATGTCGGCAACGTGCAGGCGCCCCATGGAAGAGCGCCGGCCGTGGCCACCGGAGTGAAACGAGCCCGTCCTCACTCGATCGTGTTGAGTTACCAAGGAGACGGGGATCTGGCCGCCATCGGAGGCAATGAGATTCTGCATGCCGCCAATCGTGGCGAAGCCATCACAGTTTTCTTCATCAACAATGCCATCTACGGAATGACCGGCGGGCAAATGGCGCCCACCTCGCTGCTCGGTCAGAAGACAACCACGTCACCCTTTGGTCGTCGCCTGAAAAATGAGGGATATCCGATGCGCGTCTGTGAGTTGCTTTCGTCGCTCGAAGCGCCGGCATACATCGAACGCACCGCCATCTTTGACAACAAGAACAATATGCGGACGCGAAAAGCCATTCGCAAGGCCATTCAAAACCAAATCGATGGCGTGGGATTCTCGCTGGTGGAGATTCTCTCTCCTTGTCCGACCATTTGGAAGATGACGCCGCAGGAAGCGCGTCGATGGCTGAATGAAAACATGATCCCCTACTACAAGCTTGGTGTGTATCGCGATCGCACGGTGTCGGCGACGCCAACCCGCGTGGCCGTTGCTGCGGCGCCCATTCAAAGCGGCGCCGCTTTGGAGGCGGGTTCCTCCCTGGACCAGAAAAAGTCACCGGGGACGCAATTAAAAGAGCCTAGCTCCCCGCCTCCTCCACCCCCCGAGGTAGCTTTGCCGAATCACGAAATTCCGCTGGCGGAAGTGCCGGCTGTGCTTGGCATCCGAGCGACGGAACGACCCGGCGAAACCAGCGGTCATCCGGCTTTTGTCGAAAACTACAACGAACGCTCCCGCTTTTTTGATGAGAACGCCAAGGCCCAACCGGCCCCCGACGTCACGCCGGGACCGCCGGCGGTTCAGGAAAAATATCAGAACCCGCAGATCAAGATTGCCGGGTTCGGCGGCCAGGGAGTTCTTCTCCTGGGCGAAGTTTTGGCGGAGAGTGGAATGCTCAGCGGATATCGCGTCTCCTGGCTTCCCTCCTATGGACCGGAAATGCGGGGCGGCACAGCGCATTGCCACGTCCGCCTCTCTCAAAACGAGATTGGATCGCCGCTCGTTTCTCGGCCCACGGTTCTTCTCTCGTTAAACAAACCGTCCTTGCAGAAGTTCCTGCCGGAAATGACGTCGGGCGGCTTGGTCGTTTACAACACCTCGCTGATCGATGAATCGCCGGCGAGAGACGATATCGAAACGGTTCCGATTGCTGCCACTGAAATTGCGGAGAAGATTGGATCCGCCAAGGTCACGAACATGGTCATGATCGGCGCGCTGATTGCCCGCACCAGTTTGCTGTCGAAGGAGTCGGTGTTCGCGGCTATCGACTCGCTGGTGAAGAACAAGAAGTTGGTCGCTTTGAACCGGCAAGCGATTGAAGCCGGCGTGAATGCGGTGACGGAAATGGAAGCGATCTTGAAGGCATAGTCTGTGGATCGGGCGATTCGCCGATTCCGTCATACCGGATTTTTTGATGATGAAGCAAGTGATTTCAAACCAAATCTCAAAGGAGTGAATTTTTTCATGGCTCTCTTAATAACTAACGACTGCATTTCGTGTGGCGCTTGTGAACCGCCGTGCCCCAACAAAGCGATTTCTCAAGATGGAATCTACGTCATCGACGCGGATCGCTGCACAGAATGTGTGGGTTTCTTTGATGAACCTCAGTGCATTCCGCTCTGCCCGGTGGAATGCATCGTTCCAAATCCCGACCGTCAAGAATCGAAGGAGGAGCTGCTGGCGAAGAAGGAACAACTTCATGCCGGTGAAGCCGTTCAATGAAGGGGCCGGCGCTGCTCGCTTCAACGGGAGCGAGCGCTCGGCCCATTGCCGGATTGGGATGAGGCGGTCAGTCGGATGAGGTTCGAGGAGGACGTGCCTCCGGGCTGACCGCCCCTTCGCAAACGATCCGGCCAACGCTGATTTCTTCGATGGCCTCAAAGGAGGAGGCTTTCATGAGTTCGTCACCCAAAATTGGAAACGTTCTCATCTACTTTCATGGGGAATTCATTCCGCTCGACGAAGCCAAGGTCAGCATCCTGACCCAGGCCCTTCATTACGGCACCGCCGTGTTTGAGGGAATCCGCGGGTATTGGGACGCCGAGACTAAAGAGATTTATCTCTTTCGCTTGCGCGAACACTTCGAGCGGATGAAACGAAATTGCAAGCTGCTGAAGATCAAAGTGCCGCTGACCGTGAGCGAGATGTGCGATATCGCGGCGGAGACCATTCAGCGGAACCGATTTTCAGAGAACGTGTATGTCCGGCCTTTGGCGTTCAAATCGGCGCGCAGCATCGGCGTGAAGCTGGGCGCGGAAGACGACTTCTTCATCGTCACGGTTCCGTTCGGAGATTACTTGGACACGGGCCATGGGCTGAACGTGTGCACTTCGTCTTGGCGCAGGACGGAAGATAACGCCATCCCCTGCCGCGGGAAGATTTCCGGCGGATATGTGAATTGCGCGCTGGCCGCGGACGAAGCGCGTGACGCCGGCTACGACGAAGCCGTCATGTTGAGCGAGAGCGGCCACGTGAGCGAAGGTCCGGGCTTCAACATCTTCATGGTCCGGAACAATCGGTTGATCACCCCCAGCGAAACGGAAAACATTTTGGAGGGAATCACCCGCGACTCCGTGATTCGCCTGGCTCAGGACGAACTCCATCTTCCCGTCGAAGTGCGCAAGATCGACCGCAGCGAACTCTATGTCTGTGACGAATTGTTCTTCTGCGGCACGGCGGCCCAAATTGCTCCGATCACTTCCGTGGATCGGCGCACCGTGGGGACCGGCGAAATGGGCATCATCACCCAGGAGCTGCAGCGGCTGTATGGAGCTATCGTGGTCAATAAATTTTCGAAGTATTCCGAATGGTGTACTCCGGCTTTTCATTACCGGCGCGCCGAGACGCTGGCGCATTGAACCATGGGGGAGCGGTCTCTTCTCGGCGGGACCGCTCAGCTCGCTCCACGGATAGCTCTTATCCGTTAGTAATACTGAAGGACTCTCTTCATAACCTTTAAATACAAACGAGGAAAATACCATGGGTAAAGAAACTCTTACAATCACTGATAACCGCACCGGCAAGAGCTACGAAATTCCAATCGAAAACGACACCGTCAAAGCTATCGATCTACGGCAAATTCGAGTGAAACCCGAAGACTTTGGCATGATGTCTTACGATCCCGCTTACATGAACACCGCTTCTTGCAAGAGCAAAATCACGTACATTGATGGCGACAAAGGCATTCTGCAGTACCGGGGATACCCTATCGACCAAATAGCGGAGCAATCCACTTTTCTGGAAACCGCTTACCTATTGATCAATGGGGAACTCCCGACGCGCGCTCAACTCGAAGACTGGTCCTATCAAATCACTCACCACACCATCCTCCACGAGCAAATCAAGAAGTTCATGGACGGCTTCCATTACGACGCCAATCCCATGGGCATGCTGGTGGGGACGGTGGGCGCGCTCTCCACGTTCTACAAAGACGCCAAGAACATTCAGGACCCGGAGAATCGCAAGAAGCAGATTTATCGCCTCATCGGCAAGATGATCACCTTGGCGGCATTCGCGTATCGCCATTCCATCGGAATGCCTTACGCCTATCCCGACAACGATCTCAGCTATGCCGGGAACTTCCTCAACATGCTCTTCAAAATGACGGAAGCGAAGTATCGGCCGCATCCGGTGCTGGAACGCGCTCTGGACGTGCTCTTCATTTTGCACGCCGATCATGAGCAGAATTGCAGCACCAGCGCCATGCGCAGCGTCGGCAGTTCGCAAGTGGATCCTTATTCCGCCGTCGCCGCCGCCGCGGCCGCTCTCTACGGACC
>CAZIDA010000028.1:0-14098 GCA_964537865.1 uncultured Acidobacteriota bacterium | reverse complement strand
CTTCCTAGGCGCCAAGCGGAGAAAAGGAATTCCCGCGACGCTTGAAGAAGCGGCGCTCATGGCGATGGCCGCCTTGCGAAAAGAACATTTCGAAGCGATCGCTCGTTGGTTGAAAAAGCGCGAGGCCGACATCCGCGCCATCGCGGAGAACGCGGTGTCGAAAATGAAGAAGCGGCAAAAGTATGTCCGCGGCCTCTTCAGCGGCGGAACGTTTTGCGCGGAAGCGCAGATTCTTTTGAGCGAAATGATTTCCGACGTTTACTCCAACGTCCCCACCGCCGGCGCAAAGAAACTTGAGGACTCGTTGAAGAGCCAACAAAACACCCTCATCGACTTGGGTGAAGATGAGTTCACGGTGGGGCGTCCTCATCCCATGATCGATTATTCGTTGAGACTCCGGCGAATATCGGAGGAGGCGAACGATCCGGAAACCGCTGTCGTTCTCCTGGACGTGGTGCTCGGTTATGGCTCACATCCGGATCCGGCGTCGGAATTAAGCGAGATCATTCGGCGGGCCACCAAGAAAGTCTCAGTGGTGTGTTCGATTACCGGAACGGATCAAGATCCGCAAAACCGCGGCGAAGTTGAAAAGCGCCTGAAGAAGGCCGGGGCATTGGTGATGCCGAGTAATGCGGCGGCGTGTAAGCTGGCGGGACACATCCTTCAACTTCAAGGACGCGCGATATGTCGCTAAACGATCTGTTCAATAGCGAGCTTCAGGTGATCAACGTTGGGCTGGCGTCGTTCAAGCAGGCGTTGGACGATGCGCGGGCGCCCGCTGTGCAGGTCGATTGGCGGCCGCCCATCCCCATCGACGCGGCGCTGCTGGAGCGCGTGAAGGCGCGGCTTCCGGAGATTGAGGAAGCGAACGCCCAAGCCGCCAAGATTATTTTGAACGGCATGCCCCAGCTTGTCGGCGTGGAGCGCGCCATCGATGTCATTCCGGGAATGAAGCCGAACCTGCTGCTTCACGCGGGACCGCCGATCACGTGGGAGAGAATGTGCGGACCGATGCGGGGCGCCGTGATCGGATCGCTGTTGTATGAAGGAAAAGCCGACACGGTTGAGAAGGCGGAGCGACTCGCCGCCTCCGGTGAAATTGAGTTCTCGCCGTGCCACGAGCACGACGCCGTCGGCCCCATGGCCGGCATCGTCTCACCGTCAATGCCGGTCTTCATCGTGAAGAACGAGGCGTACGGAAACTCCGCGTACTGCACCATGAACGAAGGGTTGGGTAAGGTGCTGCGCTACGGCGCGTACAGTGAAGAGGTGATTCAAAAACTCCGCTGGATGGAGCGCACGCTTTATCCCATCTTGAAAAACGCCGTCGCCAAGCTGGGAAGAATCGATTTGAAGAACATCATCGCGCAAGCGCTTCACATGGGCGACGAAGTTCACAATCGAAACCGCGCCGCCACCTCGATCTTTTATCGCACCATCGCGCCGGCGATCGTGACGACGTGTGATGACGCAAATGCCGCCGCCGAGGTGATGGAGTTCATCAATCACAACGACCATTTCTTTTTGAATCTCTCCATGCCGGCCTCGAAGGCGACGCTCGACGCGGCGCGCGGAATCAGGCGCAGCAGCGTGGTGGTGGTGATGTCACGGAACGGCACGGATTTTGGAATTCAACTTTCTGGAACCGGCGGCCAATGGTTCACCGGACCGGCCGATGTGCCGGAGGCGCTGTTCTTCCCCGGATATTCCAAGGCAGACGCCAATCCCGACATCGGCGACAGCGCCATCACGGAAACGAACGGACTCGGCGGATTTGCCATCGCGGCGTCACCGGCCATCGTGCAGTTCGTGGGCGGGCAAACCGAGGACGCCATCCAGTACACACGCCAGATGTACGAAATCACGGTCGCGGAGAATAATACCTATCAGATTCCCTATTTGAATTTTCGAGGCACGCCGACCGGCATCGATGTCGTCCGGGTGATCGAGCAGAACATTCTGCCGTTCATCGACACCGGGGTCGCCCACAAGCAAGCCGGCGTGGGTCAGGTAGGCGCGGGCGTGTTGAAGGCGCCGGTCGAACCGTTTCGGAAAGCGTTCGAAGCTTTTGCGGAAACATTGAAGAAGCAATGAGAGGAGCGCAATCATGAATACCCATCAATTCATTCAATTCATGGACAAGGTGCGGATTTTCGATTTGACGCAGCGGCTGAGCATTCACACGCCGCCGTGGCCGAGCTACATGCCGTTGGGCATTCAATATTTCAAACGCATCGCCGGCGCGCACATGGGGCAAGGCGCGAACGGACAGATCATCACCACCAGCAATCACGTGGGAACACACATGGACGGCGAGATCCATTTTTATCCCAGCGGTCGCGCCATCGGCCAGGTGCCGTTGGAAGAATGGGTCGGGCCGGGCGCCGTGGCCGACATTTCGCGAGATGTGGGCGACTACGATCTTTATTCCCCGGAGATGATCACGCGCCGCGTGACGGTGAAGAAAGGCGACATTCTGATCATCAACACCGGCTATCACCGCTACGCTTGGGATCAGAAAGGTTCCGACGAGATCCGGTACTTCGTGAAGCATCCGGGGCCGGATCCGAAGTTTCATGAGTGGGCGCTGGACATGAAGCTGAAATGGATCGGCGTCGATTGCGGGAGCGCCGATCATCCCATGAACACCATCATTCGCGGCTGGCATCCGGCGCGATTCGTCGAGGCCGAGAGAAGGCTCCAAGCCAAGCACGGGAAAAGTTGGGATGAAATGTTTCCGCCGGACAAGTATTACCAAGTCATGCACCTGAAACTCTTTCCGAAGAAACTGGTGCACGCGGAAAATCTCGGCGGCGAGATCGACAAAGTCAGCAATCAACGCGCCTGGATCGGATGCTTCCCGCTGCGCGGCATTGAGATGGAGTCGTCCATGTGCCGCATCGTGGCCATGCTGCCGGGGAAGTAGGTGTGAGGACACCATGCCCATTGCTCATTCCTTTGATTACGTAAAGCCGAAGAATTTCAACGAAGCCATTAAGACGCTCGCTCAACGGGGCAGTCGCGCGCAGATTCTGGCCGGCGGCACCGACCTCATCGCCTTGATCGAAGACGGCACGATGAAGCCGGAGATCGTCGTCGACATCAAAGCGTTGCCCGGTCTCGACCAGATGGAGTTCAAGAGCGGCGCGCTTTCGATTGGGTCGTTGGTCACCTTCAGCGACCTTCACGAATCCCCGGTGATTGCGAGAAAAATTCCGGCAATGCGCGAGATGGCCGGATGGGTCGCTTCACGATCCATTCGCAATCGCGCCACCCTGGTCGGCAACATCTGCTCCGCTGTTCCGTGCTGTGACAGCGGCCCCATCCTGCTGATTTACGACGCGTCGGTGCTCGTGAGCGGACCCAAAGGTCGCCGGAAAATTCCATTGAGCGATTGGTTCCTCGGTCCGCGCAAGACGGCGCTGAAGCGAGGCGAGATCGTCACCGGAGTCACGTTGCCGATTCCTAAGAAGAAGCACGCCGCCTGTTTCGTGAAGCTGCGGCGGTACGAAGGCGAAGACTTGGCTGGCGCGAGCGTTGCGATCTTGGCGATGGCTGGGAACCAATATCGTGTGGCGTTTGGTTCGGTGGCCCCGCGCCCGATTCGCGGCAAAAGGATTGAGGCGCTGCTCAACGGCAAGGCGTTGTCGGAGACCTTAATCGAGGAGGCCGTGCGTCTTGTGCCCAAGGAGATCGCGCCTATCACCGACATCCGGGCAACCAGGGAGTACCGGACGCTCATGGTGGAAGTGATGTTGCGGCGAGGATTGCAGGTCGCCGTTTCGCGACTGGAAGGTCGCGGACCGGAATATGGAACGAGCGTGATTTGAAGATGGAATCGCGATGAAGGTGATGAAAGATGTCCCGGGAGTTGAGGAATGCAATTCGGAATGCGAGAGACAGTGATTTGGCAAGAGGGGCCGTGTTTTCTGTCGTCCCGCAACGCGGGACTGGGATCACTTCGATACTTACTCCCCGGCACTTACGTGCCGGGCTAAAGATCTATCGCCCTGCCGGGCGTGCCATCCGTCAGGATTTGGGATTCTCAATGCTTGAGATTCTGCTCAGAGGGATTTGTTCGGTCGTCGCATGCACAGTCCGTCGCAGACGAACGCCAGATCTTTAGCCCCGAACGTGAGTTCGGGGTAGACAGCAGAATAAATTCGGCCAGTCCCGCTTTGCGGGACGACAGAACGAAATTTCAGAAGCAGGTCATTCAGTCGTTGATTAGGTGAAATCCATGATCAAACGAATCACGTTGAAACTCAACCACGAGCGGCGCGAGGTGGACGTCGAGCCGAACGATCTTCTCCTCGACGTGCTGCGGGAAAAGCTCGGCGTCAAGAGTCCGAAGATCGGGTGCGAGCGCGGCGACTGCGGCGCGTGCACGATTCTCCTGGACGGCAAGACCGTGCGCAGTTGTCTCATCCTGGCGATCGAGGCGGACGGACAAGACATCACGACGGTCGAAGGATTGAGCCAAGGCGAGCTGACGCCGCTTCAGCAATCGCTGCTGGAGCACAACGCCTTCCAATGCGGATTCTGCGCTCCGGGCGTCATCCTCGCGGCGACGGAACTTTTGGATGAGCATCCGCATCCGACCGAAGCCGAGATTCAAGAAGCCATCTCCGGCAATCTTTGCCGCTGCACCGGATATCGAGGAATGATCCAAGCGATTTTCGAAGTGCGCGAGAAAGCGGAGAAGAACGTATGACCACACTCAAATTTGTTGGAGAGCCGGCGCAACGAATCGATGGGCTCGACAAGATTACGGGAGCGGCGCAGTTTGTCGACGACCTGGAGTTTGGTCCTAATCTGCTTCACGTGGAGATCGTCGAAAGTCCGTATGCGCACGCGCTCATCCGGAGCATCGACACGTCGGAGGCCGAGAAGGTTCCGGGCGTGGTGCGCGTGGTCACCGGAAAAGATTTTCCTTATCGCTTCGGACTGTACATGCAGGACCGTTACATCTTTCCGACGGATCGCGTGCGCTTCGTGGGCGAGCAGGTGGCGGCCGTCATCGCGCGTGATGCAAAGACCGCCAAGCGCGCCGCCAGCTTGGTGACGGTCCAATACAAGGAGCTTCCCTCGGTGCTCGATCTCGGAGAAGCGCTGAAGGCGAATGCGACGCTCGTTCATCCGGATCTCGGCAACTATCCGCACTGTCCCTGGTTTTTTCCGCGCGCCGGAACCAACATCGCGCATTGGCGCAAGACGCGCAAAGGAAATCTGGAAAAAGGTTTCGCGGAGGCCGATCTCATTTTCGAAGAAACCTACACGGTGCCGCGCTACGCGCACTGCGCCATCGAACCGCACGCCATCGTCGGGCTGCTCGATCGCTCCGGCCGACTGACGTTGTGGTCCGCCTCGCAATCCCCTTACACGCAGCGACACGTCTTCGCTCAAGCCCTGGCGCCGCTCGGGATTTCGCACAAGGACATTCGAGTGGTCACGCCCTACGTCGGAGGAGGATTTGGAGGAAAGGCCGGCGTGTCCATGGAGATCATCGGCGCGGCGTTGGCGGCTGTGGTGAAAGGATATCCGGTGAAATTGCGTTGGTCGCGGGCGCAGGAGTTTTACAACACCTATCAGCGCCAAGGCGTCATCGCGCGGATCAAGATGGGCGTCAAGAAAAACGGAACGATCACCGCCATCGAACACACGTTGCATTGGGACGCCGGCGCTTACGTGGAATACGGCGCCAACGTCGTGAACGCCGTCGGACTTTCCGCCACCGGGCCGTACCGAATTCCCAACGTCAAAATCGATTCGGTGTGCGTCTACACGAACATGCCGCCGGGCGGACCGTATCGCGGCTTTGGTTATTCGGAATTTCATTTCGGCCTGGAGTCGCACATCAACACGATGGCGAAGAAGCTCGGTATGGATGCGGTCGAGTTTCGGCGGCGAAACGCCATTCGCGAAGGCGATGAGCTGGCGTACGGCGCCAAGATGAATCCCAGCGGGCTTCACGAGGCCATTGACCGTGTGGCCAAGGAGATCGATTGGGAAGAGAAGGAAACTTCTTCCGATCCGCGCAAGGCCATCGGCAAAGGTTTCGCGTGTTTCTGGAAAGCGCCGGCCATGCCGCCGAACGCCGCCTCCGCCGCGTTTCTCAAATTCAATGAAGATGGAAGCCTCAACATCAGCGTCTCGGGGATGGAGATTGGGCAAGGTTATTTGACGGTGATGGCGCAGATTGCGGCGGAAATTTTGACGCCGCCGCCGGAGAAGATTCGCATCGAGCTGCCGGACACCGACCGCAACGCTTATGAATGGCAAACGGTCGGCTCACACGTCACCTGGGGCTGCGGAAACGCCGTGAAGGCCGCGGCGATCGACGCGCGCGAGAAAATTTTTGATGTCGTTCATCGCGCCCACGGCTTGGCAAAAGACGCGCTCTACCTGGAAGAAGAGAAAGTAAAGTGCCGTACCTCGCCGGAGTTTAAATTGCCGCTGAAAGATTTTGTGATTTCCGGAATTCAAACGTCGCAGGGAAACTTCATCGGCGGGCCGATCCTCGGCAGCGGAGTCTTCATGCCGGAATTTACTTCGGCGCTGAGCGATCCGGAGACGAGCCAGGGCGGACATCCCAACGTGCATTACACGGTGGGAGCGGCGGCGGTCAAGCTGGAAGTGGATCGGGAGACCGGCAAGATGAAAGTGCTTAAAGCGACGCTCGCGGTCGACGCGGGAAAAGCCGTGAATCCCGACTTGGTCAACGGACAGATTGTCGGCGGAATGGTGCAAGGCCTGGCGACCGTTCTCTACGAAGACATGCGCTACGGCTTGAACGGAAAACTCCTGAATGCCAATTTCACGGACTACAAAATCCCGACCGCCATGGACATTCCCAAAGAAATTGTGCCGATCATTGTCGAAGTGCCGCAGCCGGACGGGCCGTTCGGCGCGCGCGGCGTCGGCGAGCATACGATGATCCCCGCGGCCGCGATGGTCGCGAACGCGGTCGAAGACGCTGTCGGCCTGCGCATCAAGTCGCTGCCCATCACCGCCGAAAAAGTGGCGTTGGCGATGCGAGAGATTCCGTATGAGGAGGTGAAAGGCGCGTCACTGGGATTCTGTTTTTCCGGCAAGGCGGAATCATACGCGTTCGAAGTGGAAGACCCGAAGAAGAAATCTGCGAAAGGAAAAAAGAAGCGATGAGGATTCGTGGTAGCCGGGATGCTCTCCGACTGCGGCGGAGAGCATCCCGGAGGTCCCATTGATCCGGATTGATGGGGAGGCCCGGGATTCGCCAAAGACCCGGCGAATCCCGGCTACCCAACCGAATTTTGGAGCAAAGGTGAAACGCCGTTTCGAGGAGGTGAGACATGGCGCAATCATTTTGTATTCCGACAACAGGCCGTGACATGGAAGAACTTCAGCCCAAGGTGCACGCGGCATTGCAAGAGAAGTTGCTCCACGACGATCAAGCCAAAGTCATCGAGATCAAGACCACGGACAAGGCTCGAGAACGAAAGAATCCCATCGAGCCTCCGTTCCTGCTGGTGGAAGCCGAAGACTCTTTGTCGGAATCCTTGTTGGAGATGGTGCGGCGGCTGGGCGAACAGCGCTCCGTTTCGACAGTCGAAATCTTTTGCCGCTTGAAAGACCGCTGGGGCGAGTACGGCAACGAACATCTTCTGAGTTTCCACCACTCCGACGCCTCTCCCCGTGACGATCGAAGAGAGACGATTACCGTGACGATCCTCGGAAGCATCAGCGTTTTCAAGGCCGCAAAATCTCTGGCGGGCGCGAGTCGATAAATGGGGTGGCGCAAACATGCGCTCGTGGCATGTGTGCGAATGGATAGGGACAGTTATCGATTTGGTGTCCCGTTCATAATGGAAGGGTCGCTGTCCTGGTTTTGCTGTTTTACTTCCAACAAGGTTTCATCCTTTGAGCGCATTCCTGCGTCAGCGCTCCGAATGGAGCCTCCTTCAGGAGGTTTGTCTTCCACAGCCCGCCGGTTCACCGGCGGGATAAGGACCCACCAACACGTCTCCTAGTTTTCATTTCATTTTGGAGTCCCGTTTACGGGGCGACATTCAAGACAATTGAAAGATATGTCGCCCTCTGAAGAGGGCTGCCTCAAAAAATGAAAAATCAATTGAGTGTGAGGTGGTTTTCATTTCCCGCCGAAGAATCGGCGGGCTGAGGAAAGCAAGCCCCGTGAAGGGGGCTGGGAATTTTAATCAGCGGCGTTGACGCTCATTATTAAACGGGAAGAGATGGGAATATTCACCGGTTTTTGGATGACGTTCATAAGGAAAGATGCGGCTTTCCTTAATGTCTGGTCTCTACTCTTTACTCAAGAAACCCACGATCCCCAAAACCGCTGGGGGATCGTGGCTACCACAGTCTTGCATTCGCAACGTTGCTTCGCCCGCCGCGCTCCCCAATTTCACATCCTGCGATTCATGAATTTCCGTCACTCACCGTGCAATCCATAGCAGTGGGACGAGACCGGCGGCGGCGAGACCCAGGAGCAAGAAGAGGCTGGGGACGCCGACAGGGCGGCGCGACATGGCATAGGCGTAAATCCCTTTGACGATGTTGTTGCTGGCGGCGGTGATCAGGATGCTTGCCGCAGCCACGTTCATGAGTGTGATCTTGCCGGCCGTTTGAGTCATCCCCATGATGAACGGATCGACGTTCGTGACGCCGACAATGGCCGCAAGTGAGTAGACACCGGCCTGCCCCAGATGCGAGGTGGCCAACTGAGTCGCCACCAACAAAATCACGAAGAGGAAAGCGAAAAGAATGGCGGTTCCCAACTCCAACGGGTTCTTGGGCTCAAATTCTTCGGGTTGATCCGATCCGGGATCACGTCGACGGGACCAAAGCCACCCCACGAGCACCCCCAGTCCCGCAAGCACCAAAAATGTTGGGGCCAGCGTCATCATCAGCGTGCGATTGAAGAGACCGACCAGGACGACGAAGCGGAGATACATAATGCCGGAAGCAATCAGGATTCCTCCGGCAAACAGGTGCGGCCGGTTTTCCTGGGAAGATCTTCTTGCGAGAACGACGGTGGTGAATGTCGATGAATAGGCGCCGCCAAGGAGCGCCGCGAGGATCACGCCGCCTTGTCCTTTTGTCATCCTCTGCAAGACATAACTTCCATAGGAAACCGAACTGGTTGCAACGACCACCATCCATGTGGTGAAGGGATTGATCTGAAACAGTCCGAATGGCTTGTTCGGCAGGATGGGCAAGATCACTGCGGTGAGAAGCAGAAACTTGGTGAACGTCAGAACCTCGTCGGGATCGATGCGGTTGGTGATGTTCTCCAAGGCAGCCTTCAACTCCAGCAGGATGACGCTGGCCACGCTCAGCGTCGTCGCAATCCAGAAGTGATCGTAATAGACGAGCGCCCCGACGAGGTAGGTGGCCAAGCCGGACATTTCTGAAGTCACACCCGCCACCAACGGAAGCGAAAGCTTGTGCGAGTAGGACAACATCAGAAATCCGGAGATGACCACGAAGCCCACCGTCACCGGAACGAATTGCCCCTTGGCCAAAAAGGCCAGTGCGAAAGCAATCAGTCCGATCAGCGGATACGTTCGCACGCCTCCAAAGGTGTAGTGATCCACCTTGGCCTTGCGTTCTTCCCGCTCCAATCCGATGAGAAACGAAAGGAAGAGCACCAACAGAATCTTTACGCCATCGGCCGGAAGCCACTGATAGAGTTCTGTGACCATACTGTCAAACCCCCATGAGCCCGCGAGCCAAAACATGCCGCCTCAATAAAAAATGCAAGAGAGATTTCATTGTGCCGCTTTTCTCCGTTTTAATTCTGGGATTGCGTTTTTCCGCGACGAATGTTCATTCGCGAAGGGATGACAGGCTCTCTCGCGAAGGAGTTCTCGGTGAGGAACAGAGCTCGACAAATATTATCTACAAATCCTGGCGTAAGCCAACAAGAAACTTGAGGAGAATGCGGAAAACAAAGGGGAGAGACCTTTGCCCAACCGGCGAGGCGCGGGTCACTGAGATCTCCGCCGGCGGTCGAATTCGCAATGGCCAATTCCAAGACGTGACCGACGCGCTGCTACCGGTACGTAACGCGCCAAATGGAATTGGAACCGTCGTCGCTGACATAGAGCGAGCCGTCGGCGCCCACGGCGACGCCGACCGGGCGTCCCCACACGTGTCCATCGGGCCTGACGAAACCGGTGAGAAAATCTTCATACTCCCCGGTGGCGTGTCCGTTCTGGAGCGGCGCGTCAATGACCTCGTAGCCGGTACGGACGGCTTTGTTCCAAGAGCCGTGCTCCGCCGCGAAAATGTTGCCGCGATATTTTTGAGGGAACAGGGAAACGGCGGCCGGCGGATTCGAGCTGCCGGTTTCGCGCCCGTGATGCACGTGATCTTTGATGACCGGAACCTCATAGAACGTCATTTCGAGCGAGGCGTTGTGCGGCTCCACCAGAATGTCCGGCACAATGACTTTGTCTTTGAGTTCGGGATGCTTGCCTTTGTGCCGCGGATCCTGATGTCCGCCGATGTAGAACCACGGCCAGCCGTAGAAGCCGCCTTCTTGAATGTGCGTGATGTAATCGGGCGGCACAAAATCTCCCAGCCCGTCGCGCTCATTCACGGAGCCCCATAGCTCACCGGTGCGCGGATTCACCGCGATGCCCACGGCGTTGCGAATGCCCCATGCGTAAACGTGCAAACCGGTTCCATCGGGATTGGCTTCCAGAATGTCGGCGCGGTGAAATTCCCGGGGATTGTCGTCCGCATCATCGTCGTTGGAGTGAGAGCCGACGGAGATGAAGAGATGTCTGCCGTCGAGCGAGAACGCCAAATCGCGCGTCCAATGGCCGCCCCCGCGCAAATGCCCGCCGCTGGGAATATCCGAGATCACGGTTTGCATCGGACCGCGCGCTTTGAGATCGCCGTTCTGATACGGGAATCGCACCACCGATCCGGTGTTTCCAACGTAAACGTATTGAGGATTGGGGCCGGGAGGATAGAAGGCAATTCCAAAAGGAAGCTCCAGCCCGGTCGCGAAGACGCTGATGGTTTGCGCGCGACCGTCCGAATTCACTCCGCGGAAAACCAGGATCCGGCCTGGCGCGCTCTCCGCCAAAAACAGATCGCCATTCGGCGCCGTGCGAATGAGCCGGGGATTGCTGAGCTGCGCGGCGTACAATTCCACCTTGAATCCGGAGGGCGCTTGCGGCCACGCGCTCGAGGGACGCGCGATAAGTCGCGGCCCGTTATCCACCGATCGCGTGGCATAAGGTTGCGGGAGATCGGCCACCGTGATCCGGTGAACCACGCCCGGCTTCTCGCCCCGATAGTCGGTAAACGCTTTTGACGGACTCTTCGCGTTCGCTTTTTCCGGCATCCGCGATCGCCATGCGGCGGTCGACGCGCCAATAAGAAGGAGAAGAGCCACGATGATGAGAATCGTCCGATGCTGACTTTTCATTTCGCCCACGCTCCTCGAGGGACCCAGAGACGCTGTCCTCGGCGAATCCGCTGCGATCGCAAAGGCCGCTTCCATGCGAAGTAATCCACCCCGTTTTCTGAAAGCGGTGCGTCTCTGAGATTGGAAGAATCCTAATTGTGGATTAGGTTGAGGGCGAAAATCAACTGGAACAGAAAACACAAGAGACGCTCCGAGTGGAACTGCCCTGAAAGGGGAACCTTGAATAGCCCAGGGCAGCTCCCTGGAAACCGGGATTCCACCGGTGAATCAGAATCCTGGAAGGATTCTCCAACCTCACTTCAGTGCGCATGTGCCGCGTCGAGCTCTGGTAGCCCCGGTGGTTTTTTTACGCCGGGGCTCTTGCCCGCGTTTACAGAAGATCCCCCGGCCCATAGAACGGCCGGGGCTACCCCGCCAAATTCCTGTCAGGAAAACACGATTCTGCAAACTTGCTGCACAGTGTACCCCCGGGGCCGCAATTTGCCGGGGCGACTACTCAAGGGAATGAAAATGATCGAGCAGTTGAGCCGAACTCGTTCTTGTCCCCGAAGGGGACGCGTCCTCCAGCCCAGGGTTGTCCGCCCGCTCTTGGGCGGGCTACCCTGGGTATCGAATCATCCCCAACGACGACTCAACCCTGAAAGGGTTGTGTCAAACTTCGACTACTGCGCGGAATCCTTCAAGAGCGGATCCAAAATCTTCTGAAACATGGCGAAGGGCTGAGCGCCGGTGAGGGGATGGCCGTTGATCAGAAACAGCGGCGTTCCCAGAATTCCCAAGGCCGCGCCTTCTTTCATGTCTTCGTCGATGCGGGGGAGCGTTTGTTTCTGATCGTAGCACTGCTGGAATTTGGTCATGTCCAGGTTGGCGCTTCGCGCGAAGGTCATGGCGCTTCCCCGGACCGTGTCTTTGGTGATCTTCGTCTGATTGTCGAAAAAGCCGTGGTAGAACGTCCAAAACGATTCCGGCTTTTGCGAATAGGCGCACATCGCCGCCACGGCTGCGCCCTCGGCCCAGGGATGTTGGGGAAGCGGAAAATTCTTGTAGACCAAGCGCACGCGGTCGCCATATTGCTTCATGACTTCGCCTTCGATGGTTTTGTACGCTTGTCCGCACACGGGACATTCGAAGTCCGAAAATTCGACGATCGTGACTTTGGCGTTGGGATTTCCGCGCATCGGCGAGTTGGAGATGTGGATTTGTCGCATGGTTTCCGCGAAAGGATTTTGGGAGAGATCGAATATCCGGGCCGGGATGAAGGCGTACCGGTTGTCGGGTGTCGCCAGCACTTCCTGGCGAAAGGTGTTGCTGCCTTCGGTAATCGCCACCGTCACGGTCTCCAGATTGCCGAACTTCGATGGCAGCCGGCTCACTACCGACATGTCGACGTCCGGTGAAAGACTCAGGGCCGCCGCCCGCAAAAAATCAACAATGCGTTTGTTGGCCATCTCCGTTTCAGAGGTGTTCGAAGAGGGGCTCGACGATTCCGCGGCGGGAGCTTTGGCGGCCGCCGGGGCCGCTTTGGGCTTGACCGGACGCTTGGTCTGCGGGCCGGCGGCCGCAAGCGGCGCCATCAGACCCGCCCACACAAAAACGACAACCGCCAGCCGTACCAGAAGACCTTTGTTCTTCAACCCAGTGGTCATAAATAGAAACGTATCCTTTCGCGATAGAAACGACGGAATGAGCCCGACCCCAATCGAATCGCTATTCCTCGGAATAAGCTTCCGTAGCACATCCATGATCGCCGGTCAAACCGTGCGCAGCATTTTAGAACTGTGCGGCTTTCAAAACAAAACATTTCTGCGTCGAGGCCGGCGCGTCTTGCGACGCCGCGGGGGCTGTGTTAAGTTAATGGCCGTCTGCGCAGGAGAACCCATCGGGAGGGGAAGGAAAGGAACAGCGCCATGGCTCAGAAGCCGGAAAAGATCAGCATGGATCCGGTCGAGAAATTGAAGGCGGCAGGTTTTTCCGTGGAATCGGCGTCGGATTTCCCCGGATGGACGCAGGCCTCGCGGGGCGGATGCGCCATTCTGTTCCGGAAGACGGCGGACCGGCAAATCGAAAGATTTCGTTCCGCAGGCGTGGTCCTTCAAGGAAAGATTTTTCGCGTCCTCGATCGCGGCTTCCAAAAGTTTTTGAGCGACGACCAGCGCGAAATTCCCGCCACCGCCGGCGCGCTGCAGTAGATCAACTCCTTCTATCAGGACTTCAAAGACGCCGCCGGCATGCCCGTGCTTTTCAACGAAGCCTTAGGGGCCCTCACCGCCTTCACCAACCTCGATCGCGTGGAAAGAAAAATCGGAAAATTCTGAAAGGCGGTAAAGAAAACTCCGGCAATGCCGTCTCTCCGACGGCAGTCTGCTCCATGCTCTGCGAAGATAGATCGAGAGGCTCTCGGTGTCCTCCTCTGCCCCGAAAATAGGCCCGAAGGGACGGCATTGAGTAGCCGGGGGCGTGAGCCCCCGGAATCCGGCGGCGTATGGAGCCCCGGAGGGGCGAAAGACAGGGCCAGATCCTTTCGGAAACGAAGTTGCAGTTGGTTCAAATCGACGAAATCGTTTTCATGCCCTTGAGTGGTGGCCGCAGCGACCATGAGCGACTGCCCCGAAAATAGGTTTCTGTCGCCCGCCAAGGCGGGCTTGTCAGGATCTT
>CAZIDA010000027.1:0-14140 GCA_964537865.1 uncultured Acidobacteriota bacterium | reverse complement strand
CCGTCGAGCCTTGGTCGGTTCAGTATCACCAAGTTTACTCACCTCGATGGAGCTGGCATTGTTAGGCAATCATATTGGCAATTGCTGAAAAGTAAATTTGGACGGGCATGAGATGGTGAGGTGAAATCCTCCGCTCGATTTCAGATCCATCTTCGCACGCTCGGACTCTCCGAAAAGCGCAAATCTCAATGGCTTGGGCGCACAATTTTCCCCTAACCCAAATTGTACGCAATCGGCTCTCAGTGACGAGGTAGAGGAATTTGCGGAGTGTCCGCCCCTCTTGCTGCGTCCGGAACGGATTCCTCGGATAACAACCGTAGCGCCATGAACTTTGCGTGTCAAGAAAATTCTATCGTTATACGATGATGCATAAGAAATGCAGTTCGCCGGTAGAGGATAAATTCGATCACCCTCGCCTTCGCAGCCGCCGTCGCGTGCGCCGTTTATACCCCAGCTCAGCGCTTCTTCGGGATTTCGCCCGATGTGCCGTCCGCGGCAAAGAACCCCATCTTTTCCATCCCCACCCATCAGTTATTCTGAATGCGAGAGGTACGCGATCCTTCGGACCCCCGCCGTTGTTTGTATGAATGTATGGTCCCTGTTCTTCATCAGGGTTCGAACATCCTCTACGAAGGCCCGCAGGCAAGAAACTGAAGCGGTTCCGGACCATTTTCGGAACGGTTTTTTCGCGTCAATATTGAGTTTTTCGTCCTTGAGCACGGGGTTCGAACCGACGGTATCAAGGATAAGACGTTTTGTTTGCAAATCTCCTTCGCGGAAGCGGAAAGTCGCGCCATTACTGAAGGAAATGAGGAGCCGGGCGGGTTCGAACCAAGCACCGCTGTGATCAAGCGCCCCAAGGTTTCCAGCGACCCTTCCGCGCTCCCGTTCAAGCTCCTCCCGATGCTTTACATACTCCTCATCGGTCAAGAGATCGCGAAGCCGCGGCTTGGTCAGATTGTCCAATTGCCGCGCAACCGCTTCCCGTGCCTTTTCAAGCGTCAGTCGTTTCTCTCCCTTGAACTCCTGCCCTTCCGCGGCCATTCGGTCCAGTCTTGCAAGCGCCCACCGGTGAAGCCGGTTGGGGATCGTGATCGATTCAAGAAATTCAAGAATTTGCTCCTCGAGTTTTGTTACGGAAAGGTATGGCTGGTGGCGACGATAGTCGAGACGGCGCCTGCTGCAGTGATAATACGAATCGTAAGATCGGAAATTCTAGCGGATTATTTTCTTGGAGAGGATATTCCCCTAAAACACGCCGCGGCCGGGCAGAAACCGTGGAGTCTTCAGGCGGAAGGCAAAAGGATCCTCGGATAACAAGGGCATCTCTAATATCTGTCCGCCATGGCGCTAGGTTAGATCGAGCGGGTAGATCGTCAAGCCGGACAGCATCTTCGGATAGAAGTCGGTCGACTTCTGAGGCAGTTGCTCGCCGGCGATGGCAATCTCCCGGACCTGTGAAATCGGCGTGGGATTGAGGAAGAAACAGAGTTGAGCCTCTTGGCGATCCACCCCCGCCAGCGCCTCAGCGGCCTCACGCACGTACCGGAGGTTCTTCTCCGCGCGGATGTCTTCCGCGGAAATTCCCAGGCAACGCTCCAAAATCAGCTTGTGAAGGATCACCACATCGAGCGCTCGCTGCCGCTCGGAAACCTCCGGCAAAAGCTGCGACAAATTCAAAGTCCCTTTGAGCTTCATCAAATAGAAATTGGAAGTGCCGGCGGCCCGGAGCCCGATCGTGGGAATGACCGCGCCCACCTCGCGCAATTCATGAAGGAACTCGCGGAACTTCCGTTGTTTCTCATCCAGCGTAAAGAACTTGAAGCCCGCCAGATTGAACAACTGTTGCGCCTTGACGATGAACTCCTTGAAGTCGAAATCGGGCAGGTTGTCGACCAGGCGATGCGTCGGAAGAACCGTGAGTCCCTCGCTGTCCATATTCACGAAAGTCATCATCACTTGATCGGGGGCGTTGAGATCGCCGGCTGAGGACGCGGCGTCAGCGCGGCATTCGTCCCGAAAGCGAAGCGCCGTTTCGTAGCGATGATGACCGTCGGCGATGATGAGTCTCTGATCTCGCATCGCCTGTTGGATCGCTTGAATGGCCGGCGCGTCTTGAATCGGCCAAAGCGAATGGACGACTCCGTATTCGTCGACGACGCGAACCCGAGGTGGCGCGCTTTCCGACTTCTCTCTTAGCACGCGATCCACAGAGCGAGTCGGGTCGGAGTACAGCATGAAGATCTGCCCGAAGTGGGCGCGGGTGCGGCGCAACAAGTTCAATCGATCTTCCTTCGGAGCGCTCAGGGTGTGTTCGTGAGGAAAGACGACGCCGGACGAATAATCTTCCAGTTTTCCCAAGCCGATCAGTCCTTGGCGCACCCGACGAATGCCCGGTGAATCGGGCGCTTCGAACTCCTGGAAATAAGCGAAAAAGGCCGGGGCATCGAGGCGACGAAGAATGCCCCGGTGAATCCAATCCTGAAAGGCCTCGTGGGCGCGGGTGTAGACGTTCGCCTCGGCGGTGTCCGTGGGAAAAGTCTTTCCCCGAATGATGCGCGCCAAATTGAATTCGCCGGCGGCGTAATAGCGTTCCTGCATCTCCGCGGTAATCTTGTCGTAGGGCTGAGTGAGGACGGTCGACAAATCGCCGACCTGGGCCGGGTCGTACATCCACGCGCGAAAGGGATACACTCGAGCCATATCGTCTCACCGGGGTTCTAAAAAATGTAAAGCGGGCGCTACTTGCATCAAGCGTTTCAAATCAACGCAGCTCCGCCAGAATTTCATCGCCATGTTCATTTAACCGCGGAGGCGGCAAACGAATGGCCCCGGGCGTCTCTGAAAGCTTGATGGGAATCCCCGTCAGTTTCAACTCGCCGAGCGTGGGATGATCGATGCGGGCAATCATCTCCCGCGCCGCAATTTGGGGATCGGCAAAAACCTCGGACACCGATTTGATTTCACCGCACGGCACGCCGGCGCGCTCGAAAGCGGCCAACCACTCGCGGCGAGTCTTTTGCTTTAAGCGGGCCTCCAGCAAGGCTCGAAGCGCCGGATAATTTTTTAGCCGTTCGGTGTTCGTCGCAAAGCGCGGCTCCCGGCACAAGGCGGGAAGTTCAACCGCCTCGCAGAACTTCTTCCATAAATTTTCATTGCCGACGCCGATGTTGATAAATCCATCCGCGGCTTCAAAGGTCTCGTAGGGAACGATGGAGGGATGCCGATTTCCCAGCCGCTCCGGTTCCGCGCCGGAAAAATGGTTTTGCGCCTGATACGTTAGGCAAGCCACCATGGAATCGAGCAGCGCCAGATCGATGCGTTGTCCTTGCCCGGTGACGCGGCGCGCCATCAGGGCCAACAGAATCCCCTGAACCGCGTTCATTCCGGTGACGATGTCGGCGATCGAAAGCCCAAATTTGGTGGGCGGTCCATCCGGGAATCCGGTCAAATGCATGGCCCCGCTTTCACCTTGAATGACGACGTCAAAGCCCGGCGAAAAAGCGCGTGGTCCGGTTTGCCCATATCCGGTGATGGAGCAGTAAATCAGCCGCGGGTATGTCTGGGCGAGACGATTGTATCCAAATCCGAGCTTTTCCAAAGTTCCCGCGCGAAAGTTCTCCACCAAGACATCGGAGCGCGCAATCAGTTTCTCCAGGGCCGATTTGCCTTGCGGTGATTTCAGGTCTAACGCAATCGATTTCTTGTTTCGATTGACGCTGAGAAAGTAAGCGCTCTCGCCTTGGACGAAGGGTGGGCCCCATCTCCGCGTATCGTCGCCCTCTGGCGGCTCCACTTTGATGACTTCCGCGCCCATGTCGCCCAACACCATCGTGCAGTAGGGCCCGGACAGAATGCGCGAAAGATCGCAGACGCGGAGGTCTTCAAGCGGCAGCATGAAACGGAATTCCTTCCCACCGGAATGGAAACGCGGCTAAGAATCTACACGATTGGAGGAACGATGGCGAGAAAAACGTGCGCCGGCGCAAGCCGTCCATGCATTCGCTCATGGCCCGATGCGCCGGGCGCCTAAGGTCATGAAAATGATCGGGCGTGATTGAGCTTGATCGGTGGAGGTCCCTGAAAGGAACACCTTCAATAGCCCAGGGTTGTCCGCCTGCTCTCGCTTGCGTCCGCCGGATTTTTGGCGGATTAGGCGGACTACCCTGGGTATCAATTTAAAAACTCCTGGCCTCTTTTCGCATCAACAAGTAATAAATGATCCCGGAGGTGAAGAATCCTCCGAACCAAGCGTACTCAAACAGCTCGTGAAGACGTGGCGCCACGGCGCCGATCAGCGCCACTCCAATCCCAGCCGCCAAGGCAAAAACCGCGCGAAGGTTGAATCCCCCGGTGAATTCATAGAATCGGCCTCGGAGGTAGAGGTCTGCGGAGGCCAACATTTTTTTTCGGATGAAAAAATAATCCGTGATCATGATACCCGCGACGGGGCCCAGGAGTCCGGAGTAGCCGACCAGCCAACCGATGTATTTGTCGGCATTCGCCATGAGCCGCCACGGCTGGATCAGGACCCCGATCACGGCGGTGATGATTCCTCCTCGAACGAAATTGATTTTGGCCGGCCAGATATTCGAGAAGTCGTTGGCCGGGGAAACCACGTTGGCGGCGACGTTGGTGTTCAGCGTTGCCAGGCCGAGCGCCAACAGCGCGATGAACGCCACCACCGGCTGATTAAACTTTGAGAGCAGCACAACCGGATCCCAGATTGCTTGGCCGAAGATGATGGCCGTGGCCGAAGTGACGGCGACACCAATGAAGGCGTAGAGCGTCATCGTCGGCGGCAGGCCGATGGCTTGCCCCAACATCTGGTCGCGCTGCGACTTGGCGAAGCGCGTGAAGTCCGGAATGTTCAACGAGAGCGTGGCCCAATATCCCACCATGGCGGTCAGACCGGGCACAAACACTTTCCAGAATTCATGATTGGTTTTGAACCGGCTGGGCTGCGAGAGGATGGGGCCAAAGCCGCCGGCGCGATTCCAGGCCCAAAACAAAAGCACCAACCCAATCCCGATCATGAACGGCGCGGTCCAGCTCTCCAATCCCCGGATGGTTTCAATGCCTCGAATGATGATGATGACATTGACCAACCAGAACGCGAAGAAGGCCACCGAAATGCCTTCGTGGAAGCGCGCCCATCCGGGGATGAGAATCGTCAGCATGGCGTTGATGGCGGCGCCGCCGATCCAGGTTTGAATGCCGAACCATCCGCACGCGACGAAGGCGCGCAGCAGGGCCGGAATGTTTGCGCCCAGCACGCCAAAGGAAGCGCGCGCAAACACGGGGAAGGGGATGCCGTACCGCGTCCCCGCGTGCGCGTTCAACACCATGGGAATCAGAACCACCAGGTTTCCGAGAAAGATGGTGAGGATGGCTTCCCACCAGTTCATCCCTTTGGCGATCAGCCCGGCGCCCAACAAATACGTGGTGATGCAAACGCTCATGCCGATCCAGAGGGCGGCGATGTTGTAAACGCCCCAGGTGCGGCGAGTCGACGGGACCGGCGCCAAATCCTTATTAAAAAGCGGGCTCGCTTGAAGCGGTTCCACGTCGACAAGATCGTAGATTTCCGGAACGGGGCGCATGAGTATCTCCCGATACGATATTTTTGATGAGGCGCTCAGTAGCCGAAGAATTCGTGACGCAGACCCGCCGCGGCGGGTGTCTGCGCCACCGGAGCGTTTCGATTAATGGGAAATTATTTCCACGCGCCGGCATGCGTGGCGCGCTTGAGGAACTCGCCGCGTCCGGCCTTGCCGAGCCACCGGCCGCTGTCGACGATCACCTCGCCGCGGGAGAGCACCGTGCGCGCGTTGCCTTTGATCTTCCAGCCTTCAAACATGGAATAGTCGACGCGCATGTGATGCGTCCCGGCGGAGAGCGTGTGTTCCGCGTTCGGGTCCCAAAGCACGATGTCAGCGTCACCGCCCACGGCGATGGTTCCTTTGCGGGGATAGAGTCCGAACATTTTCGCGGGGGCCGTTGAGGTGATCTCCACCCAGCGATTCATCGAAATCCGCTTCCGGTTGACGCCGTGCTCGAAGAGCAACTGCAGGCGATTTTCGATCCCCGGCCCTCCGTTCGGAATCTTGGTGAAATCGCCGCGGCCGAGTTCCTTCTGCTCTTTGAAGCAGAAAGGACAATGATCCGTGGAGACGACTTGGAGATTGTTCGTTCGCAGTCCTTCCCACAGCCGGTCCTGATGCCACTTTTCTCGAAGCGGCGGCGTGAACACGACTTTGGCGCCCTCGAAGTCCGGCATCTTCTGCATGTCTTCGAGCGAGAGGAGGAGATATTGGGGGCATGTTTCCGCGTACGCCATGACGCCGCGATCGCGCGCTTCCGCCACTTTTTCCAGCGCTTCGTTCGACGAGAGGTGCACGATGTACATGGGAGCGCCTGCCATTTCGGCGAGCGCGATGGCGCGATGCACCGCTTCGGCCTCAGCGGTGGTGGGGCGAGTGAGCGCGTGATAGATGGGCGCGGTTTTTCCTTCGGCGACGGCGCGTTTCACGATGACGTCGATGGCGCTGCCGTTTTCCGCGTGCATGCAAATGAGCGCGCCATTTTTGGCGGTTTGAGTGAGCGCCTTGAAAATGGTTCCGTCGTCCACCATCAAAACGCCGGGGTACGCCATGAACAATTTGAAACTGGTAACGCCTTCGCGGACGACCGAATCCATCGAGGCCAGTCCCTTGTCCGTATCCGTAGAGCCTTCGCTCAAATCCGTCACGATCATGTGCAGTCCGTAATCGATGCAGGCCTTGCCATCGGCCTTCTTCCACCACGTGTCCAGGCCGTCCTGAATTCGCCCGCCTCGCGTTTGAATGGCGAAGTCGACAATGCAGGTGGTTCCGCCGAACGCCGCCGCTCGCGTGCCCGTTTCAAAATCGTCGGCGGAGGTGGTTCCGCCGAATGGCATGTCCAAATGCGTGTGCGCGTCGATGCCTCCGGGAATCACGTCCAGACCTTTCGCCTCGATGATCTTGTCGGCGTTTTGCGGGGGAAGATTTGCGCCGATGGCCGCAATCTTGGAATCTTCGATGAGAACGTCCGCGGAGTAACTGTCCACCGCGGTGACGACATTTCCGCTGCGAATCAAGGTTTTCATGATTTAGGGCTCCTCGAAATGGCGTGAAGAACTGAAAGAGCAATCGTTGAGCTGCGCCCATAGTATCACGCCCGGTGTCCCCTCGCTAGCGCCATGAGCGATGTGGCGCAGGCACTCCTGCCTGCGCTTTGCTTTGGTAGCCACGGCCCGCCCCGGCGGGCCGTGGGCTCTTACGAGCATTCGGGCAAAATCCTCGGGCTTGAAAAAGGCCGGGACTACCAGAACATTCCCGGCCCCTGTACCCGCCGCAACGGGCCTGCGCCACGCATAAAAAAAGCTCCGCCCCTCAGAGCGGAGCCGTTTTTGAATTGTCGAAGATTTTTCCGACGAGAACTAGACTTTCACGACATTCTCGGCTTGAAGTCCCTTCTGTCCTTTGGTCACGTCGAATTCAACGGCTTGACCTTCAGCCAGGGATTTGAAACCGTCTCCTTGAATCGCCGAGAAGTGCACGAAGACATCTTCACCGGATTGGCGTTGGATAAATCCAAAGCCCTTCGCGTCGTTAAACCATTTCACAGTTCCTCTTTCTCTCATTCCTGTAATACTCCTTAAATTGTTGGTTTGCTTGTCTCGTCTTCGTGGCACCGCATAAAACAAAAGCCCCAAACCCCGATCAGGATTTGGAGCCACATTACTTGCAACGACAACAAAAACTTGATCAAGTTGTCGATACCTTACATCACATTGGCCCAAAACGCAAGCTGAATGTTCAAGAGAACAAAAAAAGAGGTTGTCTTCCTCACCGGATCAAATCACCGGGCATCAACCCACCAGGGGCTCTTGCGCGCGTTCACAGAAAATCCCCCGGCCCGTAAAACGGCCGGGGCGACCAGAGCAGGCATTTGGATTGCGGCCAATGGCTGGGCTGTGTTTCCGCGTTTGAATACTGACCGTCACTTGCCGCCGGTCCGGAACACGACGCCAGCCGCGAAACGGAAGTTGTTAAGGGTCTGGCCCGAATCGCGGATCAGCATGTACTCTGCTTGCGCCACCCGGATGGCAATATTCTTGTGCACATTCACGTCCACGCCTCCTCCCACCGTCATGGCAAAATCGTTCGACTTCATGCCCTTCGGTCCGGCATAAGCGCCGCCAAAAAGCGACTGTATGAAGGGTGTCACCTTCTCGTTCTTTCGATATGAAATACGCGGGCCAAAAAGATAATTCACTTCATCGATCGTTGGAGTGAAGTTGGTGGAGCGGGTATAGCCAATGTCGGCGACAATCCCGAACCAGCTATTCAGGTTGCCGGCAACGGAGAAGTCGACGCCATGCATGTTGACTCCTGGGGTGTTCGGCGGCGAAACGCGAAGATAGCTGTAGCCGGCAAACACCTCCGCTTGTGGCGTCTCTTGCGCCCAAACGCAAAGCGGGAGCGCGAGAGTGATCAGAACAATACTCAAGATTAGAATGCGGGGCATCATCGACAGCCTCCTTGTTTGCGGCGATGTCGGCCTCAAGAGTGAGGAGTGCAAAGCATCGTTGATCTCAGCCGAATCGGATGGGCGCCTCCTAAAACCTACTCTGATTCTCCTTCTCCCTTTCCGGCCAATCGCAGTTTGAATGGTTAAGACTACTCGGCGGTGCGGCGGTGAACTAAATTTCAGGCGGAATCTATCATGGAAATTTTCTTCCAGTCAAGTGAGTTTGGGGAGCTGCCGAATCCAGAGATGAAGCGTGCAGCGCAAGGCCCGGTGAGATACTTCCCGGTGCATCCGAGCAGAACGCAGCTATGGGATTCTCGCGATCGAATTCCTATTTGTCTTCACAGGCTGTAGCGGCCGCGCGCTCTATGTTACACTGCCCACGATGAATCCGGCCGTGCGACTGATCGCTCTCGACATTGATGGAACGCTGTTGGACTCTCACGGGAAATTAAGCGACGTCAACAAGTCTGCCGTCGACGAGGCGGTGGAGCGCGGTCTGCTGGTGGCGCTGGTGACGGGCCGACGCTTCTCCATGGCCCAAAGAATCGCCCTGCTCTTCGATCACGATCTGACGGTGATTTCGAACAACGGCGGGGTGATCGAGACCTCGCGCAGCGGGCAACTTTCCTATCGAAATCTGTTGCCGGTGGAAGCGGCCCAGCGGGCGTTGCGCGCGACCCGCGAGTTCCGCTCTTCCTGTGTGGCGCACGCCGAGGAAACCGAGACCGGGCAATTGGCGTGCGAAACCATCGACCCCTCGAATCGGCCCTTGCGTTGGTATCTGGAAAAGAGCAAGGAGATCGTTCGCCAGGTCGATTCGCTGGAAAGTTTTCTCACCTCCGATCCCATTCAACTGATGTTCGGCGGGCCGATCGCTCGCATGAACGGTGTTCTCGAGGCGCTTCGCCCGCTCGCCGAATGCGGCATCGTCCGCGTCACCAAGACGGAATACCTTCGCAACGATGTCTCCATCATCGACGTTCTTTCGCCGACGTGCAGCAAAGCGGCGGCGCTCGAATTTCTTCTGGCGCAGCATGGATGGACGCGCGAAAACCTCATGGCCGTGGGCGACAATCACAACGATCACGACATGTTGGAGCTGTCGACGGTGGCCGTGGTCATGGGACAAAGCGTCGAGGAGTTGAAGACCGGTGGCCGCCATGTCACCGCCTCCAACGACGAGGATGGCGTCGCTCACGCCATTTACAAGTTTGCGCTTCATGACGCGCCGTGAAAGATTCTGTGGCCAAAGAATTCGTTGTCTTGCATTTGTCTGCGTGGAAATAAAGCGGATGCTTGGGTAGCCACGATCCGCCGCGGTTTGGGGGATCGTGGGATCTTTCTCGACCGAGCGCAAAAGCCCACGATCAATCAAAGAACCCGCCGCGGCGGATCTGCGCCAGCAAGCCGCGCGAACCGGTGTGTTATAATCGCCCTTCATTTTAAGAATGGGATGACGCGCATTCATGGGCGGAAACAATCCATATCTGGCTCAAGTCGAGGTTCCACTTCCGAAAACGAAGTACAAAATCACTTTTCAGCCGATGAACAAAGTGGTGGAAGTGGATCCGGACCATTTGCCGGAAGGCGTTGATGGCCGGCCGGGCTCGATTCTCTCCATCGCCTTGGCCAACGGCGTGGACTTGGATCACGCTTGCGGCGGAGTGTGCGCTTGTTCTACTTGCCATGTTTATGTTCGCCAAGGCCTGGACACCTGCAACGAGTCGTCGGACGACGAAGACGAGATGCTGCAAGAAGCGCCAGACTTGGAATTTGAATCGCGTCTCGGTTGCCAAACCGTGCCGGACGGTTCGAAAGACCTCGTCGTCGAAATCCCGGCGTGGAATCGCAATGCCGTGCGGGAAGGACATTGACACCGGCCCAAGCATTTCGAAATTGTTGGAGTCCCATCTTTTGAAATTCTAAGTCACCGCGCGCGAGTTTGATTCGTCATCCTTTGAGAACCATCAGAACCGCGCACCAGATTTCGTTCCACCGCTTCAGCCCTATCCTTTGAAGGTAGCATGAAGAATCATTCCATCACGAAGATGATCCCGAACCGCGCCCTCGCGGCAGCATCGAATCCTTCATTCGAGGAGAAAAATTGATGTCCATCAAAGTCTTCAAAAATTTCTTGTTGATTTCCGTTTTTTCGAGCGTGGCGTTTCTCGGCGGGTGCGCTGTGTTTCTGTGGGCGCAGAGCAACCCCGGATCGAAAATTTTGCGCGGCTACAGCGCCGCCGATTCCAAGGCGCAGCAGGAATGGGAAGCAAAGTTTCGCGCCATTCCGGACCCGAATCGGTTGCGGCAAGATGATCGTTTTCTTTCTTCAGAGCCGCATCACGTCGGCTCACCCAAAGACAAAGCCAACGCGGAATTCCTGCTTCAAAAGTATCGCGAGTTTGGTTTCAAGGCCGACATCCAAGAATTTGAAGTTCTCTTTCCGACTCCCAAGGAGCGGTTGGTGGAGCTCGTGGCGCCGGAGAAGTACACCGCCAAACTGAAAGAGCCGGCCATCCGGCAAGATCCCGATTCTTCCGACAGTGGGCAGTTGCCGACGTACAACGCCTATTCCGCGGACGGCGATGTGACCGCGCAAGTTGTCTACGTCAACTACGGGACTCCGAAAGATTACGAGGAGTTGGCCAAACAAAAGATCAATGTGAAAGGGAAAATTGTTTTGGCGCGCTACGGCGAAAGTTGGCGCGGCATCAAGCCGAAGGTGGCGTATGAACACGGCGCCATCGGATGCCTCATCTACTCCGATCCGCGCGACGACGGTTATTTCAAAGGCGACATTTACCCGGAAGGTCCCATGCGCCCTTGGGCGGGCGTGCAGCGCGGTAGCGTTATGGACATGCCGCTTTACCCCGGCGATCCGGAAACTCCCGGATGGGCCAGCGTCAAAGGAGCGAAGCGGTTGTCCCTCGCCGAGTCGAAAACGTTGATGAAGATTCCGGTGCAGCCGCTTTCGTACGAGGACGCGCTTCCGATCCTAAGAAACCTGGGAGGGCCGGTGGCGCCGGAAGATTGGCGCGGCGCGCTGCCGACGACGTATCATTTCGGGCCCGGCCCGGCGGTCGTGCATCTCAAAGTGAAATTCAATTGGAATATTGAGCCGATCTACGACGTCATCGCGCGCATCGACGGATCGATGTATCCCGATCAGTGGATCATTCGAGGCAATCATCAGGACGCCTGGGTCAACGGCGCCTCCGATCCGATCAGCGGAACGTCGGCGGAATTGGAGGAGGCGCGAGCGTTGGGAATTCTGCTGAAACAAGGATGGCGTCCCAAGCGAACCATCATCTACGGCATGTGGGATGGAGAAGAGCCTGGACTGCTCGGTTCCACCGAGTGGGCCGAGAAACACGCCGAGGAGTTGGAGAAGAAGGCCGTGGTCTATATCAATTCCGATAGCAACGGCAAGGGTTGGCTGGGCGCTTCGGGATCGCATTCTTTGGAAGAGTTAATCAACGACGTAGCGAAGGACGTGACTGATCCGAAGAGCGGAAAGTCGGTGTGGGAGGCGCTGAAGGAACATCGCCTCCAGATTGCGAAGACTGACGAAGAGAAGGCGGAGTTGAAAGAACGTCCGGACCTGCGCATTGGCGCGCTCGGTTCCGGTTCCGATTACACGGTCTTCATCGATCACCTCGGCGTCGCTTCGCTGAATTTGGGATTTGGTGGTGGAGGAGATGGTGGCGTCTATCATTCCATTTATGATTCTTTCGCCTGGTACACGCGCTTCTCCGACACCAATTTCGAATACGGGCGTGCGCTCTCGGAAACGATTGGCACTACGGTAATGCGCTTGGCCGACGCCGACGTTCTGCCGTTCGACTTTTCGGATTTGTCCGATACGGTTTCAAAATATGTCGGTGAGCTGGAGAAGCTGGCGAAGGAGAGCAAATCTCCTCAGCCCATCAATCTGACGCCGCTCCGCGAAGCGTCGAACACTTTGAAGAAGAGCGCGGACCGATATCGAGCCGCCTTCGATGCTCACGCCAACTCCGGTGAATGGGGATTGAGCGAGGCGCAACTGCGATCGCTCAATGAAACCTTATTCGATACCGAGCGACAGTTGACGAATAAAGAAGGGTTGCCGAAACGCCCATGGTTTCGACACGAAATCTATGCGCCCGGTCTTTACACCGGATACGGCGTCAAGACGATTCCCGGCGTGCGCGAAGCCATCGAACAGAAGAATTGGTCGGATGTGGAACCTCAAATGAAAAATGTTCGAACAGCGCTGCTGGATTTGGCCGCCCGCATCGACAAGGCCACGGCGGTGCTGGAAGAGCGGTGAAGCCTACACCGCATCTCGACGCCAGGCCGCGTCCTCGCGGCCCGGTGTCCTTCATCCTTTAATGAATGGAATGGCGCGCCAAAGAAAGGAAATCTTCACTTGGCGGCCAATGTTAGCGGAACCGACGGTTTCGAACGTAGCCCTTTTTGATCGTAACGCGCCCCGGCCGGTTCTCGTCTCTAATCTTCTTGAACCGCTAAGTTTTTCCATCCTTCACTTTCATCGCTAATCAGGAGACGAAAATCCCATGCCTTCGAAAAAAACTCAACTCCGGGTTGCCCTCATTCTCGCTGTTGGCGTCCTTCTAACTGCTTGGTGTGTGCCGCAAGCGGCGGCCGCGAAGCGTCCCATGACGTTCATGGACGTCATGGAAATGCGGAACGTCGGACCGAGCGACATCAGCCCGGATGGACGCTGGATGCTGTACACGCTCTCGGTCCCCAACTGGAAAGCGGGGCGCGCTTTCACGGACATTTGGCTGGCGAGCACCGACGGCGCCGTCAACAAAGAACTGACCTTCACGCCCGACAAGAACGAAATGAATCCGCGCTGGTCGCCGGATGGAAAATTCTTCGTGTTCGCGTCTGATCGGGACGCGGCGGCGGCCACGCCACCTGCTGGAGGACGCGGGGCGGCGGGAGAGGGCGGTCGAAATCAACTCTACTTGATGTACCCCGATGGCGGCGAAGCCCGAAAGATCACCGACGCCAAAGATGGCGTCCGGACATTCGCGTTCAGCAAAGACGGCGCCTGGCTGGCCTTCTCCGCCGGCAAAACCGGCGAACAGCAAATTTGGATTTTCTCTGCGCGCGACATCGAGATGGGCAAAGCCAAGCCGCTCACCAAACACGCGACGCCGATTACCTGGTGGGAGTTCTCACCGGACAGCAAGGGCGTCTATTTCATCTCGCCGGATTCCGTGGACAAGGCGGACCAGGAACGTCTCGAGAAACACTTTACCGTGAAGATTCGCGATGAACAGACGCCGGCGCGTCATCTCTGGGTATTCGATCTCGCGAGCCGGCAGGAGAAACGCCTGACCTCCGGTGTCGCATACACCGTCTCCAACGTCACCCTTTCCAAGGATTCGCAGTGGATCGGTTTTCGCGGCGGCGCCATGAATCGCTATGAGAAAGGAACCGATGCGCCGGAATTCGCGGATCTCTATCTTTTGAATGTCGCCGGCGGAAAGATCGAGCGCCTCACCAACAACAAGGAAATTTCCGAAAGCCCGCTGAGTTTTTCTCCAAACAGCTCGATGATCGCTTTTTC
>CAZIDA010000026.1:0-14145 GCA_964537865.1 uncultured Acidobacteriota bacterium | reverse complement strand
AGCGCCGATCCGAAAGGCCGGCAGCATGACCCGCAACTTTCCTGTCGTGCACCCGATGAGAAGAGTATTCAGGAAAGGCCAATGAACTTTGTGAAGTAGATTCAACGCAGAGGCGCAGAGGACGCAGAGACATCGCAGAGAATATCTCTGCGCCAACTCGGCGTGCTCGGCGGCTCGGCGGTGAATGGGCCCTGAATTGAAATGACTCTACCGATTTCCTGACCGGATGTAATCATCCGTTCCGTTGACCCAATCCCAGCGCACGGAGCTGAAGATGTCGAGATCGAGCGTATCTTCGAGCGCCACGGCGGCGTGAGGAACGTTCGCCGGGATGATCATGCTCTCTCCCCCGCGCAAAATGATTTTGCGATTGTCGATCGTGAATTCCAGCGCGCCCTCGATGATGGAGGTGATCTGTTCGGGTTCGTGATGATGCTCCGGCACCACACATCCTTTTTTCAGGCGCACGAGCGCCACCGTCTGCTTGTCGGTGGAAAACATCTGGCGGGTGAGCAAGGGCGTCAGTTGTTCTTCCGAAATGTTCTTCCATTGGTGGATCTTGATATCCATGGGAAGAGGATGTGCTCCTTTCACGGTTGGAAATGTTCGGCCACTCTTTTGGCGGCCGCAGGGCCCACGACGGCGCTTAACGCCTCGCGGGAGGCCGCGCGGACCCCGGAGATACTACCAAATTTTCGGAGCAAGCGTTGCGCCGTCTTTTCGCCGACCCCGGGGATTTCGAGAAGCTCGGTGGTGAGCGTGCGTTGAGCACGTCGGTTCCGGTGAAACGTGATGGCAAATCGGTGCGATTCGTCGCGAATTTGCTGGACCAAGTGCAGCACCGGATTGCGCTTCTCCAACTGCACCGGCTCATTTTCCCGACCGCGCACGTAGATGATCTCTTCCTTCTTGGCGATGGAGGCGAGCGGCTGGGCCACCAGATCGAGCTGATCCAGCGCCTCGGCGGCGGCGTGCAGTTGACCGAGACCTCCATCGATCAGAATCAGGTCCGGCAGTTTCTTCTTCTCGTCAAGCAGGCGGCGATAGCGGCGCGTCACTACCTCGCGCATGGACGCAAAGTCGTCGGCGCCGGCAACCGTTTTGATGATGAACTTCCGATAGTCGCTCTTCTTCATGCGTCCGTCTTCCCACACCACGCACGAAGCCACGCTGTCGGTCCCTTGAATGTTGGAGATGTCGAAGCATTCGATGCGGCGAGGCGCCGCTTCCAAATCGAGCGCATCGCGCAGGGCCGTGCTGATGGCTTTGGAGGATGGTGTCAACGTTCGGAAGCGCTGATCGAAGGAGAGCTTGGCGTTGCGTTCGACGAGATCGACAAATTGCTTTTTGGCGCCGCGCTGGGGCGTGACGATTTCCACTTTTTTCCCTCGCCGCTCCGATAAAATTTCCTCCAACGCGGGACGGTCTTCGAAATCTTCCGGGACAAACACCTGCGCCGGTGTGAACGATTCGCCCAAATAAAATTGTTTCAGAAAGGCGCTCAGAAATTCATCTTTTTGATAATCGCCGAGATCCTCCCAAAAATATTCGCGGCGTTCCACCACCCGCCCGCCGCGCATGTGAAAAACGTTGAGCGCCGCGAGGGGCGGCTCGGCATGGAGGCCGACGATGTCAATGTCGTCGGAACGCGTGGAGGCGAGCTTCTGGCGTTCGCCCAGGTCATGGACCGTTTGGATCATATCGCGGTAGCGCGCGGCCGCTTCGAAACGTTCTTCTTGAGAGGCCTGGAGCATGCGCCATTCCAGCTCCTCGATGAGATTCGAGAAACGCCCTTCCAGCAGCAGCTTGACGTCGCGCGCCGCGGCGTCGTACTCCACTTGAGAACACAAGGAGGAGACGCACGGCCCCAAACAGCGCTTGATATGATATTGCAGGCAAGGCCGCGGCAAGCCTCGATCGATGTCGATGGAGCAAGTTCGAATGCCGAAATATCGATGGGCGATATTCTTGGCGCGAATCGCCAGGCTGGCGGGGAAGTACGGCCCGAAATAGAGAGCTCCGTCGCGCCGCAGACGCCGCGTGTAAATGAGCCGGGGAAATTTCTCCGGCGCCGTCAGCTTCAAGTACGGATACGTCTTGTCATCGCGCAGCATGATGTTGTAGCGCGGTTTGTTCTGTTTGATGAAGTTGTTTTCGAGCGCCAGGGCTTCGTGCTCGTTGTCGACCACGATGGTGCGGACATCTTGAATCTCTTCCACCAAACGAGCCGTCTTATCGTCGCGGGCGCGCGATTCCTGGAAATAGCTGCGCACGCGATGCCGCAGCGAAATCGCCTTGCCCACGTAAATGATTTCCCCGCCGCCGTTGAGGAACAGGTACACGCCGGGTTCGGCGGGAAGGGACGCCAGTCTTTGTTCCGGCAGGATCATCGCTGAATTGTTCGACGGCCTTTCTGCTTCTTCACTCAAAGCGAAGTTTGACTCTATCACAAACCCGGATCGTTGGAAAAAATCCGCGACCGTAAAAATCGGTAGTGACTCAAATTGAAGGTGGCACGCGCATCTTGCGCGTGGACCACGGGCCGGAGGCCCGCGCCACCCTTGAAAATGCGTCACTACCTAAAAATCGGCGCCTTCCTCGAGGGCGCTCCCCAGGGCCGCTTCTGAGGGTCGTCGAATAGGCCGAGGAGGCCGGAGTGAGGATTTGGCCCTAATTTGTTGGCTTTTTCACAAACGCTATGTTAGCCTTTTCTCGAAGTTGGTGCTGGGCCAACAAACCAATCTTATTCGAGCAAGCAAACCAGAAGGAGACTTATGCGTATGGGAAAGACAATGTGGAAGTACCTCTTGGCGATGACTGTTCTGGCGTTGGTGACACTTTCGATGGGTTGCGCCACCAAGAAATACGTGAAGCAGCAAATCGATCCGCTCACCGGCAAGGTCGGCGAAGTAGAGTCCATCGCGAAGAAGAACACTCAAGACATTCGTGACGTCGACACCCGCGCTCAAGCCGGCATTCAAGCGGCGACGCAGAAGGCGGATACGGCCGATTCCAAGGCCGTTGCAGCCCAACAAAAAGCAGATGCCGCGCAAGAGTCGGCCAATCAAGTCGCCGGCAATGTGAAGACCGTGGAAGCGCGCTTGGGAAACATCGACAACTACAAGCTCGCGGATTCCACCGAGGTCACCTTCAAGAACAATCAGTTTAAGCTGGACGATGAAGCCAAGGCGAAGCTCGACGATCTCGCATCCAAGGTGAAAGATCAAAAAGGATACGTCTTCGAAATCGAGGGCTTCACCGACAGTCGAGGGGCGGAGGCGTACAATTTGGAACTGAGTCAGAAGCGCGCCGAATCCGTGAAATTCTATCTTGCGACCACACACAATATTCCGCTTTTCCGGATGTCCATCATCGGGGTCGGTGAGAACAAGCCCGCTGACAGCAACAAGACCCGGGAAGGCCGCGCGAAGAATCGTCGCGTCGAGATTCGATTGTTAAGAGCGACCGTTTAGACGGCGCGCTCGAGAGCGTCTTCGCCATAAAAAAAGCGCTGAGGCGAAGGAGATCATCACGCCTCAGCGCGTGTATGGATTTGTGCGCAATGTTCAAGCCTTCGTGTGGCAGGAGGCCGACTCAGGCGTAGATGCCGCGCAGGCGCGTGGTGTAAGCAACGCGATCGATGGCGAGCATGTAAGCCGCGATCCGCATGTTCACTTTGTGCTGCTCCGAGTATGAAACCACGGCATCGAAGCTGTCCACCATGATCCGCTCCAGCTCCGAGTTCACAACTTCTTCCCGCCAGAAGTATCCTTGTCGATCCTGAACCCACTCGAAGTACGAAACGGTGACGCCGCCCGCGTTCGCCAAAATATCCGGAATCACGAAGACCTTCTTTTCTTCGAGAACGTCATCCGCTGCCGCGGTGGTGGGGCCGTTCGCGCCTTCGCAAAGAATCTTGCACTTCAACCGGTCGGCATTGTGGCTGGTGATCTGGTTTTCCGTCGCTGCCGGCACCAGCAGGTCACAATTCGCTTCCAAAAGTTCTTCATTGCTGCATGACGTGGTTCCGGGGAGCCCCGCCAATTTTCGGTTCTTCTCGTAATATGGGCGCGCGGCCGTGACGTCGATTCCCTTGGGATTCAAGATGCCGCCATTGATGTCGGACAGGCCGACGATCTTATATCCCGCCGCGTGCATGAGGCGCGCCGTCATGGAACCGACGTTTCCAAATCCCTGAACGGCCACGCGCGTCTCTTCGCGCTTCAAGCTGAAACGTTTGATGGCTTGGTCGCAGCAAATCATGACGCCGCGTCCGGTGGCTTCGTGGCGTCCGCGCGAGCCGCCCAACTCGATGGGCTTGCCGGTGACGACACCGGTGACCGTGTGCCGCTGATGCATGGAGTAGGTATCCATCACCCACGCCATGATCTGTTCGTTGGTGTTCATGTCCGGGGCCGGAACATCGCGCTCCGGGCCAAACACGTCGATCAACATGGCCGTGTATCGGCGCGTCAGCCGCTCCAATTCTCCCGGGCTCATTTCGGCCGGATCACAAATCACGCCGCCTTTAGCGCCGCCGAAGGGAATGTTGACCACGGCGCACTTCCAAGTCATCCATGCGGCCAGAGCGCGCACTTCATCCAAAGTCACGGTGGGAGCGTATCGAATGCCGCCTTTGCACGGCCCGCGGGCAATGTTGTGCTGCACGCGATAACCGGTAAACACGCGCAACTCTCCGTTGTCCATCAGCACGGGGATCGATATTTTGATTTCGCGATCGGGGGCCCGAAGAATTTGATAAAGCCCGGGATGTAACTTAAGTTTTTCAGCCGCGATGTCGAACCGCGACATCATCGACTCAAACGGGTTCGTCTCTTTGTCCTGAAGAATGGCGGTCATGGTAGCTCCCACCCTAGATTTGGAAACAATGATTGGCGCGAAAAGTATATTGAAGTGAATGTGCGGAAGGCAAGGAAAAACGGGATTTTACTCGGACCGAGCGTCGAAAATCGGTGAATTCCGGCGACGTTCGAGCCCCGGTGGGATGAGAACCACCGCGCTGGAGGCGGCGCGCGTCACACAAGCGCCGGCGCCGCGTCTTCATCGGTGAGGATATTCCAAGAAGGGGATGGCTCCGATTCAGCGGATCCTTCAGCCGCTTCGACTTCCACCAACTCCCACAGCGCCGGCTCTTTTAAAATGCGCGACACCAACGCCGTGTGAAGCGCATGTCCGGCGCGCTGAGCGTCAATTCGAGCCAAGACGGGGTAGCCGACCAGTGCCAGGTCGCCGACCAAATCGAGAACTTTGTGCCGGACAAACTCATCTTCAAATTGCAGCGTCGCTTGATTCAACATACCGGCGCCGGTAAGAACGATGGCGTTCTCCAAAGATCCGCCGCGAATCAGGCCGTTTCGGCGCAGCATCTCCACGTCTTCCAAAAAACCAAATGTCCGGGCAACGCCCACTTCGCTGCGATAACTCGCCGGGGTCAGCGTTCTCTCGAAGCGTTGGCGGCCAATGAGCGGATGCGTAAAATCGATGTCGTAACAAAATGAACAATCGTTGGAAGGAGAGACGGCGATCCTTTTCTTTCCGTCGGTCAGATGAAAAGGCCGCCGAATCTTGAGGAACTTCTGCGGCTTTTCTTGAATCCGGATTCCGGCGCGATCGATGGCTTCGATGAAGCCGCGGGCGCTGCCGTCGAGGATCGGCGTTTCCAAATTGTCGATCTCGATGATGGCGTTCGTGACTCCGCAGCCGCGCAGCGCCGAGAGCACGTGCTCCACCGTGTAAATGAGCACGCCTTTCTTCATGAGAGTGGTGGCGTAACTGACTTTCGCCACGTTGGCGACGGCGGCCTCAATCACAAAATTGTCGAGGTCGGTGCGCTGAAAAACAAGACCGCTGTCCACCGGGGCCGGAAGCAGCCGAAGGTTGACCGTTTGACCGGTGTGCAATCCGATTCCGGATACTTGCGCCGGTCGCTTAAGAGAAGTCTGAGGAAGAAGCAACTTGTCGATCTCCGAACTTGAGAGTTGAGCCCATTCCGAAAACCGGTGCGAACCGGATTCGAAATTCCAGCGACTGCATTGAGCAAGAAGGACGCCAAAGTCGGATTTTATTTCCAACTCTTTCATTTTGAAAACGATGTCAGCCGGAGAGAGGAGATGCCGATTTGCAAGCATGTGTGCGATTGGACACGTTCTCACCTGGAGACGAGTCGATGGAACAACGCCTGAATTCCTGATAACAACCGGCGATTCCTTTGGGGCAACGAGGGCTCAAGCGGATTGTTGATGAAGATCGCCGGGTGTCTGCCTCGAAAATGGCCGGAGGTTTCTCCGCGCAACCTCCGCGTTCTCGGCTCACAGGGAAAGGAACTGCCGTCCAAACCGGAAGCAAAGATGCCTCATTCTTCGGAAGTCGTGATATCTTTATTGGCTGCCTTGCCGGCAAGGCCGGCGGTGGAGAAGCTTATCGCAGAGGGAGTTGTAGCTCATGACCAAGAGATTGCTGGAACGACAGTACGTGATCGACAATTTTGCGCCGAAAGAATCGTGGCGGATGTTCCGCATCATGGCGGAGTTTGTGGAAGGATTCGAAACGCTGGCGCAAGTGAGCCAAGCGGTGACGATCTTCGGATCGGCCCGCGCCAAGCCCGGATCACATGAATACGAAACCGCGCGGACCATCGCTTCGCTGCTCGTGAAAAACGGCTACGCGGTCATCACCGGGGGGGGGCCCGGCGTCATGGAAGGCGCCAATCGCGGGGCGTTTGAGGCCAACGGGGAATCCATCGGACTGAACATCGAACTGCCGTTCGAACAAAAGGCCAACTTCTTCATCACGACGCTTTTGAATTTCCGGTATTTCTTTGTGCGCAAGGTGATGTTCGTCAAGTACTCGCAAGCCTTCGTGATTCTGCCCGGTGGATTCGGCACCATGGACGAGCTTTTTGAATCCCTCACCTTGATTCAAACCAAGAAGATCAAACCGTTCCCGGTGATCTTGGTGGGGCGGGAATACTGGAAAGGCTTGCTCGAGTGGATTCAGAACACCATGCTCCGTGAAGGCAAGGTCTCTCCCCACGACCTGGATCTTTTCAAGCTTGTGGATACGCCGGAAGAGGCGCTCGAAATCATCAAAGACAAGTTCATTCCCGAATGTGTGAAAGTGCCGGTGGAGACTGAAAACGGGCTTTGAAAACTCCGGCCGCTCCACGGTTGCCTTCAAAACTCCAATCTGCAATTGCGCTTCGCCGATGCGAAGCGCGGGCTCTTCGCATCGCCCAGGCACGAAGCGTCGCAGTTCATAGGGTCGCGATCGCTCTGCCCATTGCTTCTCAAGCGCTTTTCTTTCGCCGGGCTTTGAGTTCGTTGAGAAGCCGGTTGATCTCGTCCTCTTTCTCCAGCTTGGCGAATTTGTCGTCAAGATTCTCTTCCAACAACTCCACCTTGGCCTGACTCACCGCTTCTCCGTGCGCGACTTTGTCTTTCATCCGCTCAAAGGTTGCGATCTTTGAAGAGTCGCCGATGGAGGCGTGCGCGTCACTGGCCTTGGAGACGGCGCGAGCCCGCCGATGCCGCGCGATCAACAAATCCTTCTTCGATTCCGCTTCCATGAGTTTCTGCTCCAGTTTTCGAAACGCCGTCTTCAGATTTTCGACCTGAGCTTTCTGGTTCTCCACCTGTTGGTGGAAACTCTCGGAGAGCGCTTGAAAACTCTTATGCCGCTCCAAGGCGGCGCGCGCCAATTCGTCTTGGTCCTTATCGACCGCCAGTTCGGCTTTGCGCATCCACTCCCGGCTGTTGGCTTCCGTTTCGGCCTGCTTCTTCTCGAGCAGGTGCAAATCGGCAATCGAGACGGCGACCTGCGTCTTCACTTGCAGCAACTGATTCCGCATGTCGAGGATCACTTGCTTGATCATCTTCTCCGGATCTTCGGCCTTGTCGATGAGGTCGTTCAGATTGGCCCGAATCAATGTGGTGACACGTTCTAATAACGCCATGATGAATCTCCTTTCATCCTACAAAATTTCTTCCCGGCTTGCCGGCGAAGAGCGCCCCGCCCAACGGATCGGACGAGGCGTTCTTCATTCCATCCCGGCGCGCGGGCAATCAATGAGCCTCCGGCTTTTCCGTGTGGGCGCCGATCTGGCGAACCTTCGAGAAGAGATCGGACAGCTTCATGCCGGAGAGCGTCTCAAAGAGCGCCGGAACCTGCGCCGCCATCTTGGTCATATCCCCGGTGACTTTGTTGATGCCGGCGGTATCGCCGTTGCCGGTGGACACGATGGTGATCTTGTCGACGTTCGCGAGCGGCGCCGCCAACGCTTTCACCACGTCCGGCAATCCGGCGAACAACTTGTCGATCACCGCGGCTTGGTTGTATTCCTGATACGCTTCGGCCTTGACGTTCATGGCCTTGGCTTCGGCCTCGCCTTTCTTGAAGATGATGTCGGCCTCGGCCTCGCCCTGCGCGCGAATGGCGCTCGCTTGGCCTTCCGCTTCGACGATCAACCGTTGCTTCTCGGCGGCCGCCAGAGTCTCGATGCGTTGCCGCTCCACCTCAGCCTGCTTCAGCACGGTGGCGATCAGCTCTTTTTCGCGGCGCTGGATTTCGGCTTCTTGAACCTTGATCTGCTGTTCTTTTTCCACCTGCTGAATCTTGACGGCTTCCGTCGTGACTTGCTGCTGCATGATGTTGGTTTGAATTTCATAAGCCTTGTCGGCTTGCGCCTGTTGCTTCTTCGTGGCTTCGAGATAGGAAGCCTTCTTGATTTCGAGATCGCGCTGCGCCTCCGCTTGCTTCGCTTGCGACAGCGTTTCCGCCAGGACGCGTTCTTGATCCGCTTGAGCGCGCGCGATGGCGCCTTCCTTCTGCGCCAGGGCGCGCTTGATGGTGGTGTCGCGCTCGGCTTCAGCCGCCGCTACGTCGGCGTCGCGCTTGATTCGAGCCACGTCCGGCTTGCCCATGTTGGCGATGTATTCGTTTTTGTCGCGGACTTCTTTGATGGTGAATGAAATCACTTCGAGCCCCATCTTGTTCATATCGTCGGCGCAGGTGGAACGCATGCGGTCGGCGACCATCTCCGGCTGCTTCACAATCTCTTCCACCGTCAGTTGGCCGATGATGCCGCGGAGGTGTCCTTCCATCACCAGTCGGATCAGGCCTTCGCGCTCTTGCGGCGACTTGGTGAGGAACTGTTCCGCCGCCGTGCGGATGGATTCCGGATCGGACTTCACTTTGATCTGCGCCACCGCCTCCACCGTGACGGCCACGCCTTGACGCGTGTAGAGATCTTGCTGCGGCGCCACATCAAACGACATCAACTCCAACGACAGATCCCGGCAGTTTTCCACCATCGGAAAAATGATGGTGCCGCCGCCTTGCACGATGCGCGTTCCCCGAAAGCCGTAAACTACCAACGCTTGATTGGGCCCCACCTTGCGAAACATCGAGGCCAACAGTGCCATGAGGATCACCACGCCCATGATCATCATGCCGATAATGACCCAGACCTCAATTGAAAATCCCATAACGCGTCCTCCTCCTTGGTTTAAAGGCAAAATTTTGTCGTCTGGCCCTAATTCTTTTCTTGCGAAAAGTCCTCCCACCGCTGAACATAAGCGATGCCTTTCTCATATTTCGTGATGACCACTTCCTCATCCTTGCCGATGACCGAACCGTCGGCGCTGCGAGCCCCGGCGGCGCGGCGCGTTCCGCCCAAGGAAAAAATGATTTCCCCGGTGCCTTGCTCGCGAATGGGCAGAGAGATGCGCGCCAACGTGCCGACCATCTCAAAATCCTCGGGATCCAATTGCGTTTGACGCGGCGCCAGAAACTTGGCCATGAACCAGAACACGATCGCGCCCCCGATCAGTCCGCTGAGCGTCGCCAGTCCCAGCCCCATTAAAATCCAGAAGCGATAGTAATGAGTCAGCAGATATCCCATTCCCCCGAACCACGTCAGAAACGCCATGACGGTCGAGAAATTGATCGGAGAGATTTCCATTCCCGCGGCGGCTGCGCCGGCATGAGCGGGGGTTCCGGCGCCGTGTTGAAGATCGACGCCCCCGTGGGGAAGTCCGTGAATCCCTCCGTCCAGGGAATGGAGATGGAGATGAAGATGGAAGTGGCCTAACAGCAACGAAAGAATCGTCAGCACGAATCCCGCCACGAAGCAGATGAAGTAGAATGTTGAAATCCCTGACATGGAAGTCATCCCTCCCGGTTTTCAAAATCCACAATCCCCAGTCTCCGCAATTTCCTTTCGTCCCGCCGATGACATCTATTGAGTACGTCCGAGTACTTGTGCTGTTTCACCCCGCGCCTCAACTCAACAGGCTCACCAGCTTCAACAGGATGTAGAAGAACATCAAGAAGAGCAGCCAAAATCGATGCCACATAATTCCTCCTCCCCTCGAATCGTCCTTGAGCCGTTCAGACATCTTTCTTTCGGCCCGGCGTCAGCACCTCCTGCAGCCGGTCCGCCAAATTGGGTGTTTCCATGATGGCGCTCAAGAGCAACAGCATCTTGCGCGAATCGTTTTGCCGCGCCAGACGAATGAGCGCCCGCGTGAGTTCCGGATCGTTGTGGAATTGCTCCGCGCCGCTGACCAACCACAAATCCAATTGATCTTCCGCCACGCGCAATTCCGAAGTGAGCTCGGTGTGAAAACCCTCCGGATCATCGACCAAATATCCGGGGTGCACCTTGAAGAATTGAGCCAGCAACATGCGAGTCGTGTTGGTCAGATGAGGCCGGGCGCCGTTTTCAATTTGAGAGAGATAGGCCTGGCTGAAAGTTCGTCCCAGGTCCTTTCGAATGGCGCGCACCACCTCCGACTGTGTCATCTCGCGGTCCAGGCCCCGCAACGTTCCCTCCACCGACCGTAAATAGCGAATCTTTTCACCGAGCTTCATGATTTATCTCGCATCCGGCGTTTAATTGCTAATTGCGATGTATATATTGCATATTGCGATTTAAGATGTCAAGTGGAAAACCCATGAGTCTTATAAATTTCAATTTGTTCGTCTTGTGTTCGCCGTATTTGTTTTATAGCGGTCGCTGAAGCGCTGTGATGGCGGACGGGGTATGAAAATATTTCGCGCGCCGGAATGGTCATTCACCGCAAAGACCCGCCGCGGCGGGCGAAGATTGCGCAGAGAAATCCCGTTGCTATTTTCGGGGCAGGCGCTCATTCGTATAATTCGCACGCGCGGGCATCTGAATCACCGCATGAACGTGAACCGGGCGGAGGTTCCTCCCCCAAGGGGACGCGGCTCTCAGCCCAGGGTTACTCTCCGCCGCGGCGGAGAGCTACCCTGGGTCTCCAATCGCGCGAACAACAGCATAACCCCAACGGGGTTATGGCAAAACATCGTTTCTTGTTTTCGGGGAATTCAAATTGAGGGTCCGAGGCGCCGACAACGCGCCTCGGCTACCAACGCATCTCTTTGAATTGATCCAGGTGAAGATCGGGAATGCCGCAACGCATCGTTCCACTGATACGGACAGCGAAACGCTTCTTCGCACGCCTAGAAAACCTTCACACCATCGCCGCCTTGGACGTCACCGCCGAAGCTATTTGGATTGTTTTCTCGATGTCGCTTCGAGAGACGTCGTAGTGCGTCACCATCCGCATGTGCGTAGGATCGATGCCGTTCGCCAGCACGGAGCGTTCCTTCAGGCGTTTTGAAAACTCGGCGGTGTCGATTCCAGCGCCGGAAATATCGAATACCAAAATGTTCGTCTCCACTTTGGACGGAGCGATGCGAATGCCGGGAATCTTCGCCAATCCTTCGGCGAGCCGTCGAGCGTTGGCGTGATCCTCGGCGAGTCGAGCGGGTTGTTTTTCGAGAGCGATGAGACCGGCGGCCGCCAGCACCCCCGCTTGCCTCATCCCTCCGCCCAAGGCTTTGCGATAGACGCGGGCCTTCTCGATGAATTCCGCGGAGCCCACCAGCAGGGAGCCGACGGGCGCGCCCAATCCTTTGGACAAACAAAACATGACGCTGTCGAACTTGCGCGTCAGCTTGGCGACCGATTTTCCCGACGCCACGGCGGCGTTGAAGATGCGCGCGCCATCGAGATGCACCGGTAAACCGGCCTCGTGCGCGCGGTCGCAGATCTCTTCCGCCCAGCCCTGCGGATAGATCGATCCACCGGCCATGTTGTGCGTGTTCTCCAGCGCGATAAGAGAGGTGTGGGAAACGTAGTAGATTTTCGGCCGAATGCGTTTTTGAATCCGCTCCCAAGTGAGCGCGCCGTTTTCGCCGTGGATGGGCCGGGCGATGGCGCCAGAAAACGCCGCCATGGTCGCCATCTCGTAATTGAAAATATGCCCGGCCTCTTCCAAAATGACTTCGCTGCCATGATGCGTGTGAATCTTCACGGCGATTTGGTTGCCCATGGTCCCGGAGGGAACGAACAGTGCCGCCTCGCGCTCGAAAATTTCCGCCGCCCGCTGCTGCAAGCGGTTGACGGTGGGGTCTTCCATGTAGACATCGTCGCCTACCTCGGCGTTCATCATGGCCTCGCGCATCTCGCGAGTCGGTTTGGTCACGGTATCACTGCGAAGATCAATCCATTCAGCCATTATGATTTTCACCTGACCTCAAGTTTGATGTGCTCGCAAAAAAGTCATTGTGACAAAAAGAGAGAAGCAATTCAAGGAAGACGTGGCGCAGACACTCCTGTCTGTGCCTGTTACCTGACAGGGGACTCGTATCGGCGCAGATGGACCACGAGCGCCTTTGCGACCCAGCTCATTCACGGGGGGATTCCTCCGCTCCGATGAACCGCCGAAAAATTTCGTTGGAGACCAACACTGATTTCGGATGAAGGCGAAGCCGATCGCCCTCTTCGATCAACCATCCGTCGGCGATGAGCGGATCGATGACGGATCGAAAAAGCTTCCTCGCGTCAGTCTCGAGGCGCTCTGTGAGTTCACGGTAAGAAACGCCTTCCGTTTTTCGAAGACCGAAGATGAAAGCGTCTTCGGCGAGTCGTGAGGCGTTGATTTCTTCAATCTCGACTCGCGCTTCTCCTCGTGTGGCGACGGCTTGGATGTAATCGTCGGTGGAGTCGCAGTTGTGCCACCGCTGCCCCGAGAGAAACGAATGCGCGGCGCATCCCAGCCCGAGATATGGTTGAAGATTCCAATATTTCAGGTTGTGTCGAGACTGGAAAGAACTTCGGCTCGTGCCGTTCTTGAAAGGCCGTCGAGCGAAGTTGGAAATTTCGTATTGCTCAAATCCCATCGAATGGAGCCGGTTGACAGCCAGTTCGTATATTCGCACGACCTCCTCCTCCGGCGGCAAAGCGAATTTGGGTGAAGCGGAGCCGGCTTTTGGTTGGGAAGACGAGGATACGGACGCTTTCGAATGAAGGATCTTCCTGCCCAGCGGGCTCTCTTCGTCGAGATCGAAGAGATACAGCGAAAGGTGCTCCGGGTTCAACTCTCCCAGCCGCAGCAACGACTCCTCCCACTGCTCCGCCGTTTGTCCGGGAAGTCCGGCGATCAGATCGACGGAAATGTTTTCGAATCCGGCGCGTCGCAGTTTCGAAAAAGCTTGTGTGGCTTGAGCGGCCGTGTGGGTGCGTCCTAATCGGCGCAACTCCTCATCGCGAAACGATTGAATGCCCAGGCTGGCTCGATTGATTCCCGCAGCCAGGTAATCATCCATCTTCCGCTCGTCGAGGGAATCCGGATTGATTTCAATGGTCATCTCGGCGCCGCTTGGAACGGCGAAGTGACTTCGTGTCTGTTGAAGAAATTCGATGACCCACCGACTGTCGATCCACGAGGGAGTTCCGCCTCCAATATAAACCGAATCCGTTTCCTGCAGCGACGAGGAGGAAGAATCAAGTCGTGCGCCCCAGTGCTCAATCTCGCGCAAGAGCGCGTCGCGGTACCGTTGCTGAATTTCGCCACGGCCCAGATCGACCACGAAATGGCAATAAGCGCAATGCGCCTCGCAAAAAGGGATGTGAATGTAAATTTCGATCGCTTCGTTCTTTTTCATGGCTGCGACACGAATATCATAGAACAGTTCCAGAAAATTCGGAGGATGAATGCCCGTCCATCAATGCGTCGTTTCCGCCGCTCGGATGTTTTCTCTTTTTAGACTGCTGCTGACTCGATATAATCCAACCGGATTTATATCGGAGTTGAG
>CAZIDA010000025.1:0-14280 GCA_964537865.1 uncultured Acidobacteriota bacterium | reverse complement strand
GGCTCACCTGAGCTCCGAAGCACCCCGTCTACTCGACCGGCGCGTCAGCGCCGGGTAGCCGGATCGAAACGATGTCAAGCCGCGGAGCGGCGACAGGATTCGATTTAGCGTTCTGCCCAAATTCCGCAGCGCCGCTGTTTCTTGCTGCACCGTTCATGCTTTGAATCTCGGGGCGCAGGCAAGAGTGCCTGCGCCACCATTGTTCTGAATCTTAGGCACAGACAAGAGTGTCTGCGCCACTTCTCATCAACCGGGTCCCGTTCGATTCATTTCTTGGAAGGAGGATGGATATGACACTTCAACATCTCGATTCACTGATTGGATTCGCGGTGGTGATGGTCGGCGTCAGCTTGCTGATCTTAGTCATCACGCAGATGGTTTCGGCGGTGCTCGGATTGCGGGGCACCAATCTTCGATGGGGATTGAGAGTTCTGGTTAAAACGATTGATCCGAACTTGGAGGACAAAGCCAAACAGATTGTCGAGCAGGTGCTCCACTATCCGCTTATCTCCGACTCCGCCTTTACCAAGTGGCATGAAAAACTGGAAAAGATTCCGCACCGGGCCAAATGGCGTGAGCGGCTAACGGGAATTGCGGCGATTCGCACGATATTTGCGCGCTTGACCTTGGCTTCGGCTATTCGCCCGGAGGAATGGGTGACGGTGCTGCAAAGAATCTCGTCGAGCGCCAAGTCATTCGCGAGCGACAGCAAGCCGGAGGATTTGACGACCGAGCAAGCGATGAAAAAGTTGCTCGACAATTTCGATCCTCAAGCCGGCCAGTCCATTCTTGCCTTGGCCAAGCAAGCGCAGGAAATCGCGCCGGTGGAAGCCGACAAAGTGAAACGTCTGGTGCAGCAGATTTCGTCGACGGCGCAAAAATCCATTGGAAACATGGAGGCCCTCTTCAACTCCGCCATGGATCGAACCTCCTCGCGATTCGCGCTGCACACGCGCGTGGTGACCATCATCTTCTCCATCCTGGTCGCTTTCGCGCTGCACCTCGACTCCTTTCGTCTGCTGACGCAGCTTTCCACCGACGCGGAGTTTCGCGGAAGCTTGGTGGCTCATGCCGACACCATGACCAAGCAAGCCGACCAAGTGTTGACCGCCACTCCGATCAGTCCCAATGCCACGCCGGAGGAAATAAAATCGGCCATGGGCCAGTTCAAAGATCAAGCGCAAGCGATCAAAGATGAGTTGATTCAATCCAGGTTTCAACTGGTTCCTTTCCCATATCACGATCCGTGGTACGACTTCTGGCCGACGTTGCAGACTCCCTTTGTTGCCGCCACGCCTGAACAACAAGCCAAGTATGTCGCGTCCGTCAAAGCGCTGAACTGGGTTCAGCTCTTTCCGCTTTTTCATCTGTGGAGAAATCTTCATTTCTGGGGAATTCTCTCTTCGGCCGCGCTGTTGAGTTTGGGCGCGCCATTCTGGTTCAACACGCTCAAGGCGCTCACCAGTCTGCGGCCGCTGCTGGCGGGAAAACAAGAAAAGGAACAGCAGACCGCGGCGGCGTGATGAGGGGAGGCTGGGCTTTTGGAGTTTCGTCACTGAGTGGAGTGCTTAGACGAAGAGGGACGGCGTCGTTCTCAAATGATATTCGGCGGCCGTCCCTCGCCTCCAACGTTGCACGGATCAGTGAGACAGGAGGAACAACGCTGACTCACCGGGAACTTCGTGAGTCACTATCGGCCATAAGATCGATCGTCGTGACGGTAATGGCCGCCGTAGTATCCGCAGCGCTCCTGCGTACGACGCAATTCATAGCGCTTCTTGGCAGCTTGTCGGCTGTCAGGACCAAAGCGGCGAATGGCGCGATCCAGCTTGCGCTCGGCCTTCTCGACGTGCTCGCGGCACTCATGATCGTTCCAATGATCGGCTTGCATCACACCGGCGCCACCCAACATCAACACGCCACCCAGGATTAAGCTGGCCCAAATTCTTTTGCTCATCATAGTCACCTCCAAGCAGCGCCAACTGGCTACCGGTGAAAAAATCTGAATCGCGCTGCTTGTTTGCATGGATGGTTTCCCGCCGCATGGAGTTGTCCATGCGATGCATTTTGATGGCGCCCCATTTCGTGCGCGCGTATCCCAAAACGTTCTTCTCAGCGTGACTCTGTGTCCTCCGCGTCTCTGCGGTGAATCGATTTTCCGGAAGAAAGGAATTGCCATGATCTGCCTCGACGTGCCGGCGATTCAGCATGTCTCAAGAGAAAGAGGCGCCCCGATGCGAGCGCCTCTTCGAATCAATGATGATCGATTAACCCCGGTGATGATGCGAGCCTTCTACTTGAAGCTGGTTCCGGACGCTGAAAACGCCGGGGACCTGGTTGGCGGCGACGTAGGCGAGCTGCTTGTCCATGTTGGTCGCCACGACGCCCTTCAGATCGACGTGCCCGTTCTTCACGATGATGTGAATGGGAGGAACCGATCCGAGCGCGTATCGATAGAGCGGCGAATTGTAATTGAAGATGGAGCGATACAACCGGAATCGAAGTTGATTATCGAACGTGGAGACCGGCAGCACTTCAATCTCGTTCTCGACTGAGGTGACGCCTTCCACGTGCTTGACGGCGGTTTCCGCGTCGATCTTGGTGGTGGGTCGAACCACCTGGCCTCGCAAGATGACCGCGCCGTTCGACGACACTTGTCCTTCCAACCAATCAAACACGTTGTACCACGGCAGCATCGCGAGTTGATGTCGCACTTGCGCTGCCAATTCCGCCGCCGAACGATTGGCGCGATCTTGAGGCGACACCGCCCGGTGAAGCTGGGGACCGGATGCGCGCGCTCCGTTGCGGGCCGCGATTAGAGAGCCTTCATCCCACAAGAAAACGGATAGCGCGAACATCATCAAAATGATCTTCAATAATGTCCGAAGTTTTCTGTTCATCTCTCTCACCTCCCGCTACCCTGAATAATAAGAAGCCGCCGTCGCGGGAAGAAGTTGCCTTGAGGAAACGAATGCAAATAATTGGCGTCAGCGGAGTTGATTCTTTTTGAGTGGTTTTTTTTGAACCCTCGTGACGCAGACCCGCCGCCGCGTGTCTGCGCTGTTTGTTTCTGTGACATCGTGCCAGTCCTTCATGCGCTCCGCCACGGCGGACACTCAAGGGCATGAAAATCCCGGCTCGCTCCAATGCAGGCCCGCAGAGTCCGGATTGTTTTGGTAGCCAAGAGTGGCCCACTGGCGTGAACCAGTGGGCCTCAAAAAAGTGATAAAGCTTCACTGTCTTAGCTCACGTGATTCCAGGCGTTGCGGTAGTGCTCGATGGCGTTCTCGTATCTTCCGAGAGTCGCGTTCATATCTCCGTGGGCCAACTCGTCATTGGCTTTGGCGATCATCCGGGGATTCAAGTGAGCGGCCACGGCGTCGCCAATGGCGATGACCGCGAGTTCGCGATCAATGGCCGCGATCTGAGTGATGAAATTCAGCAACACGGCGTCGCTGATGTGGCTCTTCTTTTCCCCCATGAGTTCGTGCAGCTTTTCGACGGCGTCTTTCATTTCGTTAAACACGCGCTCTCCGCCGTGGGACCGCAGATGGATTCCATCGTCCATCCAAAGATGCGGATCGAGAGATGAGGAGAGATGCTTGATCGCCTCGTCCAATTTGCGAATGTCCTGATCGTCGTCGGCTCGACCACTCTTATGACCGAGGCTGTTTCGTAAGGCGATAAGGGCATCGAGCACGCTTTGGGCCGCGCCGCGAACTGTGATCTTTAGATTCGCGGTCGCCGTGAAGGCGCAGTCGGCGCACACAGTGACCGACGCGCTGAGGTCATAGGACCCCGGTGTCAATGAAACGGTCTCCACCGCTCCGCCGCCGGCTGAGGTGGTAGTGTCATAGGTAGTCGCATTCACCTTGAATCGAACCGGAATGCCGCTGCCATCCGCGCTGCCGTCGTAGACCACTTGGGCCTTCAAGGTCACGCTAAGACTGCCGGACGCTCCTTTCTCACCGGTGTCGCCGGTGTAGTTGATTCCGGTGACGCGGAGAACCTTGTCGGTATTCGTCTCCCAAAAACTACCGGTGTTGCAGCCGATGACAACCGGTCCATGAGAATAAGTGACGCCGACTTGCGTGGTCGTATTTTGGCAGACCTGCGATCCGGCGCTGCTGGTCCAGTTCGTAGGCGCCCACGCGCCCAAGGCAATGCCCTTGTCGGCAATGTTGTTCGCGGCGACTAGAATGTTCTCGCTCAGATTTCCCAAGGCGATGGAGGGATTGTCCCAGCCGTCGTAAGTGGAAATCGCTGCCCAATGGCCGGTGTTTCCCAGCGCGTTGACCGTGTTGTTCGTGATGGTGTTGTCTTTGGTGTGCCACATGTAGACCGCGTGCCAAACATCTTTAAAGACGTTGTTCTTGACCGTGGCGCCATTGGCGTGTCCAAGAAAATCCGGATACCCCGCGCCCTTGCTGCCGATGAAAACTCCAGCGGTATTCCAAAAACAATCGTTGGTATTGGCGCAGGTGAACGGGCGACGCAGTGTGAATCCGTCGATGGTGACTTGATTGGCGACGATCACGATGGCGTTGGGACTCCAACCATTGACGTTGCTGATGGCCCCGGCGGTGGAGTTCTTCACGGCGATGGCGTTGGACCAGCACGAATGGGTGGCCTGAATCGTAGTGTTGGCGGGCCCGTCCACGGATTTGATGGTGAGCCCGTCTTTGTAAACGATCAGCGTGGGAGAATAGTTGTCGGAGCATGAGCAGTTGGGCGCCCACGGGCATTGGAAGAATCGGCTGTCGTAGGTTCCCGGAAAGACCAGGATCGTGTCGCCGGGTTGCGCCGCATTCACGGCATCTTGGGGATGCTGGAAGCAAGGCGTTAGCCCCGCGCCACATACACCGGATGGATCCACGTACAAGTTCGCCGCGCATAGCGGAACTGAAATCGTCAGCAAAACGACCAGCAATACTCCCCGAATTAATTGGTTTTTCATCTCCTGCCTCCTTGTTGATTTGGTTCTTCAGAACGACGTTCACTTCCATTGATTCTTCGGTGCGTTCATTGCCGTGCGTGAATTGATAAGTTGAAGCTGGTCTCGGAGCAATCTCCCTTGATCGCCGCGTCTGGCGCCCGCTTCATGGGGTGCAATCTCCGATGAGATTTTCCGCAGCGTGTTCGAAAAGGCGTTGCGCTGTCGAGAGAATTCGGGACGCGCATACGTTAGGTCACCACTCGGCTGAAGGCGTTGCGTTGCGAGTGAGGCCGAATGAGCCGGTGCGGTCTTCGGCTTCTGTTAAATTCCTCTGCGGACAGGGTCCGAGGTAAACCATTGAGGGTATGTTCTCACTTGTGTTGAGTGGCGTTCCTCGCATTGCCGGGATGGCATTGCCGCTCCACGCGCCGTTTGGGATGAGATCGTTTGCGGAGCGAAGCCTTGGCCGGCTGCCTCCTCGGAGAATTGGTTGTGAGAGTCTTCAATGCTGATGCGTAGTTGTCTTCTCTGCAGCGTTGATGGGACTCGGATGGGGATATTTTGGAATGATAAAAGGTCGAAATGCCGAGGCAAACGAAGTCGCTCGCGTTTGCTCACCGATCAAGCCAACCCCAGAAAGGCATTTCGAAAGCCCATGACAAATATCATAAGTAGCCAATAAACACAAGGGGAAACCGGTTCGTTTGGTCTTTTGAGGGATGTTGTTCGTCGAACTGTGGTATACTGCCGTCGCGCTTAATACCGCGGTTGTGTTGTGCGGTTCGTTTGGTTCAGTTTGTGATTTAAGAATCCCCACCCGCTATTCCCTCCGTCTGTTTTCGGCGTAATCTAAAAGAAGACTGGCAACGCAGTTCGTCGTGCATGTCCAAGAATGTGTGTACGCCGCGATTGGGCCAGCAAGAAAGTGAAATGCAGAATTTTTCAGAACTACCGATTTCCACTTATGTGAAGGAGCGGCTCTCGGCTGCTCATTTTTCCATTCCCACACCGGTTCAGGCAGCGGCAATCCCGCCGACGCTGGAAGGCCGGGATGTGCTCGCGACCGCGCCTACCGGGACCGGCAAGACGCTGGCGTTTCTGGTCCCGATCGCCGAAAAGCTGTTGCGGCGAAAAGCGCCGGCCATCGCCGCGCTGGTGCTGGTGCCGACGCGCGAACTGGCCATGCAGGTGGCGGATCAGTACAACGCCCTGCGGGGCAAACAACTCGCCCCGGCGGCGCTGATCGTCGGCGGCCTTTCCGAAACGCAACAATTGAACACGCTCCGCCAGGGCGTGGGGCTGGTCGTGGCCACGCCCGGACGGCTGGAAGATCTTCTTGACCGCAAACTGATTCGTTTGCGCGAGGTGCAAATGCTGGTGCTCGACGAGGCGGATCGCATGCTGGACATGGGATTTCTTCCGGCGGTTCGACGCATCGTGGCGGGGCTGCCGCGAGAGCGTCAGACCCTGTGTTTTTCCGCCACCATGGAAGGCGCGATGGAACGCCTCGTGAGCGACTACACGCGCGACCCGGTGCGCCTGGCGTTCGGGTCGACGCTGAAGCCGTCGGAGAATGTGCGGCTGCAGGCATTTGAAGTGGCCGTCGACGGCAAACAGGGAATGCTGCATCACCTGCTCACCAAAGAGAGCGGTCGGTGTCTCGTGTTCTCGCGTACCAAGCGCGGCGCCGAGCGAATATCGAGAATCCTGAATCGCCAAGGCATCCATGCGGCCATGATCCACGGTGACCGCTCGCAATCGCAGCGGACGGCGGCGCTCGAAGGATTTCAGCAGGGACGTTACCGCGTGCTGGTGGCGACGGATCTGGCTTCGCGCGGCATTCACGTTCAGGATATCGCTCACGTCATCAACTATGATTTGCCGGAGTGGGCCGAAAATTTCATTCACCGAGTCGGACGCACGGGGCGCGCCGGCAAACAGGGTCTCGCCTCCACGCTCTTTGTGAAGGAACAGCGCTCGGAGTTTTATGAATTGGAGCGGACGCTCGGCATTCACATGGAGAGGATGGGCGTGGACAGCGATTTCCCCGTCGCGAGTGATGAAATCCGCGGTGGCTTGGATCGCGGCTCCTCAACGGCCAGATCCAAAATGGTTCAGCTTCCAGGGGAATTCCTACAAGCGCTGATGGAGAGGTGAATTTTATTTTTCTCATTGGGTGAAACTTTGTTGTCGGAGAAACAGGAAAAACACGGCCACGTTCGCAACCTCATCGACCTCGGTAAGGAACACGGCTATCTGCTCTATGACGAGGTGAGCAACGTCCTCCCGGGCGAGGAGCCCGCGGTGGATGAGATCAATACGCTGTTCACCGCGTTCGAGGGCGAGGGCCTCGACGTCTCCGAAGATGTTGCGGCGGCAGATGCTGCGCGCTCGGCGCTCGAAGTCGCCGAACGACCTGAAATCGATCCGGACGAGGCTGACCGCGGCGAAAGAACCGAGCCCGAGCGGGCAATGCCCCTGTGGGACAAATCTGACGACCCCGTTCGCATGTATCTACGACAGTTGGGCATCGTCCCTCTGTTGACGCGCGAGAGCGAGGTGGCCATTGCCAAGCGTATGGAGCGCGGGCGCCGCCTCGTGCTCAAGACCATCTCCCGCTTGCCGATGGTGCACCAGGAGTTGGTGGCCGTGGGTGCGCAACTTCGTGAGGGCGCCCGACCGATCAAGGAAGTCATCCGGTTCAGTGAAGAAGAACTGAGCGTCAGAAAAAGTGAGGCCAAGATCCGCCACACGTTGCGAATCATCGATAAGATCGGGGAACTCGACAAAGCGGGGCTGAAGCAAGCGGCCCGGCTGAAGAGCATCGCCAGGTCGAATCATCGCGCGCATCGGCGGGCCCGATATCGCTGGGCGCGGACCCGGGTGACTCTGTCGCGGCTGGTCCGCTCGATCGATTTCAAAGAACGTGAGAGAAAGCGGCTGATCGATCTGGTGCGGCACGCGGCCGAGCGGCTGCACTCCCTGGAGCGCGAGGCCGCCCGGCTAGAACGCGCGCTCAGGCCGCTCGCGGCGAGGACGCCTCAAAGCAAGGCCGCCTTGGAAGCGCGCCAGGCACTGCGTTCGTGCCGCACGCAGATCAGAGCGATTCATGATTTGAGCGGAGTCGGGCCGATCGGCTTGAAGCGATCTCTTTCTTTGATCCGGCGCGGCGAGGCTGTAGCCGAACAAGCGAAAAGAGATCTCACCGAGGCCAACCTGCGTTTGGTGGTCTCCATCGCCAAGAAGTACACGCACCGCGGGCTGCACTTTCTCGACTTGATCCAAGAGGGCAACGTGGGTCTGATGAGAGGAGCGGAGAAGTTTGAGTGGCGCCGCGGATACAAGTTCGGCACTTACGCCACGTGGTGGATTCGCCAGGCAATCACGCGGGCGATCGCCGACCAGGCGCGCACCATCCGCGTTCCCGTGCACATGATCGAGACCATCAATCAGCAATTCCGCACCCGCCGGCAACTGTCGCAGGAGCTTGGCTACGAGCCGACTTCAGAGCAACTTGCGGCGCGGATGAACATTGCGGTGGAGGTGGTGCGGAAGACCCAAAAGATTGCGCAGCACCCGGTGTCCATCGAAACGCCCGTGGGAGAGGGTCAGGAAATGCATTTGGGAGACTTCGTCGAGGATAAGCGCGCAGTGTCTCCGTTGGATGCGGCCATCTACCTTAACCTGAAGGAGCACATGGCGTCGATCCTGAGGACGCTCACCCCGCGCGAGGAAAAAATCATCAAGATGCGCTTTGGCCTGGAGGATGGCACGGAGCACACGCTCGAGGAAGTGGGCCAGGTCTTCGACGTGACTCGCGAACGCATCCGCCAGATCGAAGCCATGGCGCTCAGGAAACTGCGCCATCCATCACGTTCGGGACAGTTCCGGATGTTTCTCGAAAGCGCATTATGACAGAAGTCTCAACCGCCGCACCGGCCAATGCCCGAACACTTCGCGCCTCGGCCGTGGCACATCGTTAAGGAGAGGTAGAATGAAGAATCTATTTGTGGGAAACCTGAGTTTTCAAACCACTGAAAGCGAACTGACCGCTCTGTTCCAACCGTTCGGCCAGGTGACGCGCGTCCACGTGGTCATGGATCGAGAGACGGGCCGTGCCCGGGGCTTTGCCTTTGTGGAAATGGCCAATGACGAAGAGGGCGCCAAGGCGATTGCAGCGATGGACGGAAAAGAAGTGGCTGGGCGCAACGTCAAGGTGAACGAAGCGCGTCCCAAGACGGAGCGGGGCGGTGGTGGAGGGCGCAGCCGGGGCGGATTCTCGAACGAGGATTATCGCGGAGCCGCACGCCAACCGCGCGAACCTCGCTGGTAGCTTCACGGCACTCTTTGCGGCAATGTCAGAGCATCCCTCGCGGTCTTAAGGAGACCCTATGCCAATCACATTCCAAAAACGGCAGAAGGAATTAAAGAGACGGGCAAAACAACTCGCCAAGGAAGAGCGCCGCGCACAGAAGAAGCTTGCTAAGCGCGCGGAAAACGAGCCGCCGCCACAAGACGAAAGCGCGCCCCTCCAGCCAGAGTCCCAAAACTGAACGGCTCGAGACACTCGCGACCGGAGGGAGTTCTGCGAACGCCGTGGCGTCCCCAGCCGCAAAACTTCTCTGCTGAAATCTCCATCTTCGGAGTGAGCTATTGAGGAAGATGGAACAGAGTGATAGTCGGTTTGCGCCCCTGACTCGGTTCAGCTTTGGTAGCCGTGATGCGCTTGGTGTACCGCGAATCACGAGTTGTCGCCGTACTTCGCGATCATCAATAAGTTTGCGAAGATGTCACCCCATATCGCCCGATAGGGCCAGACTTCCACAATACTGCACGCAACTTCTTCAGGCCTTGTCTTGATGCTTCTTACCTGTTGAACCCATCTCTTTTCAAATCACCGAGGGCTCGGTGGACGTTGCATCGGCAAGGTCCCCGGTGTATTCTTTTCGTAATTTGAGTGAGGCAGGCGAGGTGTTATGTAGCGGCATTCACCGACGGGCGACTCATCCCGTCAAGGAGGCTCCCATGTTCGCAATATCGAAAATCCTTCTTCCCATCGATTTTTCCGAACGAAGCTTCAGCGCTGCGCGGAGTGCCATCGCTGTGGCAAGCCATTTCAATTCGGAGATCACGTTTCTGCACGTCATCTCATCGCATCGCGAGATGACCTCCGCTGAAGGGGCGCTCAAAGTGATGGAGTCGCCCACCGTGCGGGCCGAGCGGGAACGCGCGCTCGAGGATTTTATGAAAGAGGAGTTGCGAAGTCTCAAGGTCAATCGAGTGGTGTTGGGAGGCGATCCGGCGCGGAGAATTGTCGAGTTCGCCGATTCCGGGAAGTTTGATTTGATCATGATGTCCACGCATGGTTATGGTCCGTTCCGGCGATTCTTGTTGGGATCAGTGACGGCAAAGGTTCTGCACGACGCGCATTGCCCGGTGTGGACGGGCGTGCACGCCGAGCAGGCGCCGCGAGAGGAGTCCGGCGCTCTGGCTCAGATCGTTTGTGCGATTGACTTGGGCTGCCAAAGCCGCGAGACGCTGGAGTGGGCCGCGCGGCTCGCCGCCGAAATGAAAGCGCCGCTCACCCTGGTTCATGTGGTCGAAACTTTGGTGCCGCACACGCTCAGTTTCGATCTCTCTCCGGAGTGGCGGAAACACGTGCGCGAAGAAGCCACCGCGGCGCTGGAGAATCTCGAAAAGGATCTCGGAATTCATGCGGCGATTCACTTGGAAGTGGGGGACGTTCACAAGGGAGTCTGTTTGGCGGCGACGGAGTTGAAGGCCGACTGGGTGGTCATCAATCGCGGCGCCGACGGAGGCTTCGGCGGACGACTGCGAACCAACGCCTACGCCATCATTCGCGATTCTCCCTGCCCGGTAGTCAGCGTGTAAAATTGCGCGGCTAAGATGATTCCCAGATGACTGCGCTAGGGGATGGCAGGCATCCATGTCGAATGGGTCCCCTTATCTCAGGACCATTTCGGTCACTAGGGACATGAGGCCACGGTTCCTTTGGGTCGCCGTTTTCGGTGAAGTTCATCGTGAGTTGATATGGTTTATTGAGAAAGATGAAATGGGATGACAAGGGGAGAATCCCAGTGGCAGATCGGCTCCAGTCGCCGCGGGCCATCTTTGGTCACTCAGTGTTCCGATTGTCGATAGTAAGAGGCGTTGTCTCCTGTCCTGGTTTTGGGTACAATTGAACCCATTATGGGCGCGTTGACAATTATTGAAAATCAGGGCGCAGCCCTATTCGGCAGGACGCGGCGCACAGTCCTGGGAATATTGTTTGGTCATCCCGAGCAGACCTTCTACCTCCGCGAGATCGTACGAATGGCTGGAATGGGTCAGGGAACCGTGCAGCGTGAATTGGCACAATTAACGGCCGCTGGTTTGCTCACTCGCCGGCAACATGGGCATCAAGTCTTCTTTCAAGCAAATTCGAAGTCGCCCGTCTTTTCAGAGCTGAAGTCGCTGGTGATGAAGACGGCGGGCATGGCCGGTGTTTTGCAAGAGGCTTTGCGCCCGCTGGCAAAGAAGATTGTAACGGCGTTCATCCATGGCTCCATGGCGCGGCAGGCAGGAAGGGCCAACAGCGATATCGACATGATCGTCGTGGGAAAAGTCAGTTTCGCTGAATTGAGCGGTGCGCTCACGAAAGCGCAAGAGAAATTGCGGCGCGAAGTGAATCCCATCGTTTATTCCGGCCGGGAGTTTTCTCAGAAATTGCGGGCCAAGCATCACTTTCTGATGAGCGTTCTGACTAAGCCAAGGGTATTTCTTGTGGGGGACGAGCGTGACCTTGAGAGACTGGGCGCGAAGCGGCTGGCTCATTGAACACAAATGATCGCGCTGGCTCGGCAGTTGCAGGGCAGCGTGAGAAAGTGGCTTCAGGCGACACATCCGGACCTGCTGCGGTGAGAGCGGCAATATTCACCGCCAACACCTTTCCCATGCGGCGTAAGTCAGGATCGACTAGAAGAGAAGGGCCGAATGCCATTATCTCAATCGACCAAGGAATTCTTGCGGGCTGCGGATAACTGCTTGAAAAAATTGGTGAGCCGCGGCGGACTGGACTCGAACCAGCGACCCTCTGCTTGAAAGTCCAGCCACGATTCATGGGCTGATTCGTGCCTTATCAACTCATTACAATTCTATGTCCTGGCCGAGCTTCGGCGCGCTGTCACCAGCAAGAAGAGATAACCTCCTGTCATGGTCGAATCCCACCGTGTCCTCACAACTTCTGCGTTTGAACGCCAAGCCAAGAAGGCGATCAGGCGTAACAGAAAGCTGATCGCGGTTTTGGAAGATTTTCTGGCGATCCTGGCTCAAGATCCACAAAACATATCGGGGAAATACCAGATCAGATGGTAGTCTTTTGGTGTGATAAAGCCCGCAGGATTGAATCTAGAACTTGATCGAGATACTTGCCTACGTCTTCAGCAAGGAACCGAAGGACCAGATAGCCGTTCTCCTGAAGCAAAGCATCTTTGCGACGATCTCGCCGGTATGCGTCCGTGTTGCCAAGATGCTGGTCGCCATCCAATTCGATGGCGATTCGTGAATGCGCGCAAAGCAGGTCAACTTCCATGCGGCCCCAGCCATCGAACGGAATCGGCAGTTCTGCGTTCAATCGAAACCTTCCGGCTGTTTCGGGCAGTGATTCCAGTCGGCGGAATAGGAATGCTTCGGTGGCGCTTCGGGCTCTATCGGCGCCCTCGGCATTCGGCGGTGGGATTACGGCAAAGCGGACAAATAGATTTGCCAGGGAAGAATCTACGCCATCATGCACCAGGCGACGCACGCTGACGGCGTATTGGCTCTTCCACTCGGGATCGACGGGAAGCGGCACATCGGCTGGCCAGCCAGGCACGGCGCTGCCCGGAAGTTGTATCTTGTACCCAATTGCTTCGTAACACCGACAACGGCGATCAAACATCCGCGCAAGCATCGGTACGTTGAGATCGGCGTAATCATAAACGCGTACTTCGCGCTTGCCGTCATAAAGGCGATGCAGCCTTCCGACGTATTGCGCAATCGTTCCATGCCACGAGACGGGCAATGTTAGGAATAGGGTGTCGAGCCGGGCATCATCAAAACCCTCCCCCAAGTAGCGGCCGGTTGCCAAAATGACGCGAGCCTCCCCTGCAGGAATGGTCGCCAAGCGAGATTGAATTGCTTCAAGTTTTTTCTTTCCCATCCCTCCTCGGAGCACGACCAAGTGCTGCGCCTCGGGCGCCAATTGAGTTGCCAGTGTATCAAGATGTTTATTCCGCTCGGTCAAGACGAGCGGCGAACATCCATTTCGAATGGCTTGGATCACTTCTTGGCAGATGAGGCGATTGCGGTGTTCATCGGCGATCAGCTCCTCGTAGAGTTCGTGGAATTGAACCCGCAAATTGGGATCGGCTGGTTGCAACGGGCAGAAGTCAGTCGGACGGACTATGACGGTATGCTCGAAAGGATGACCCGCCGCCCGCTGCTTGGCATTGACCCGATAGCGCACCGGACCGCACTGCATAAAGATGATCGGATGGTGGCCATCCTTGCGCGTGATTGTCGCCGATAAACCTGTGACGAACTTCGCCTTTGCCTGACGCGCCACCAACTCAAAGCTTTGGGCCGAGAGATGGTGGCATTCGTCGACAATGACGTGCCCATAATTGCCGACGAGATCATCGACAACGCCTTTTCGGACCAGGCTTTGAATCACCGCGACATCGAGTAGACCGGTGGACTTTCTGTGGCCGCCGCCGATCCGGCCGATGGCGCGCGCCGGCATTTCAAGAAAAGTGGAAAGCCGCTCAATCCATTGCTGCTGCAATTGCCGCCGATGCACTAGCACGAGCGTGTTGACCGCGCGTTGGGCGATCAGCCACGCAGCAACTACTGTCTTTCCGAACGCGGTAGTTGCAGCCAGTACTCCTGTATCGTGCGTAAGCATGGCTTGAGCAGCGGCGGTTTGTTCGGATCGCAGTTCACCGTGGAATGTTACATTCAGGGGCCGGCCGAAAGTGCGTTGGTCCTGAACCACCGGCTTTATTTTCAGATCCGATAACGTTTGTAGGAGATCATCCAGGCAGCCGCGTGGCAGTCCAATGTGCTTGGGGTGATCCTCAGCGCAGGCAATAATACGAGGCTTGTCATAAGTCGGAAGCCGCATGGCCTGCGCTCTGTAGAACTCTGGATTTTGGAACGCCGCTAACCGGATCAATCTGTTTCGGAGGGGAGGAGGCAACGACTCTTTCGAAATAAATACTTGATTGCCCAGAGTGAGCTCCAACGTTTTCGGAAGTGGACCCGCGAGTGACGCTCTTGTCCGGCACCCCGATGGTAAAGCCAGC
>CAZIDA010000024.1:0-14315 GCA_964537865.1 uncultured Acidobacteriota bacterium | reverse complement strand
CCTGGCGGGCCTTTCACCCGCTTGGCGGGCGACCATTTCCAGGTCCCCGGCTACTGGCTTTCGCTCCTGCGGAGCTTCGTCCAATCATTTGAGAGAATTTCCAGCACTGAATCCCAGTTCGACATGTCAGGCGCTACGCACTGCAGAATGTTGCTCTCATCTTCGCACCCGACTTGCTCAAAAAAAACAATAACCCAGATCCTCGGCAGGAGATCTAAGCGTTGGCTTGCTCCACAACAAAAATGGCGCAGACCCGCCACGGCGGGTGTCTGCGCCACGATGAAAAACAAGCGGAAAAAAATCTCAGTGCGTCGGGCCGAGATCGTCGGTCTTGGTCAGGAAATCCAAATCCGTTCCGGAAAGAACTTCTTCTTCCGGCCTGGGCTCCGGCTTCTCCGGCTCCTCGGTCAGCAACTTGATGTTGCGGTAATACTCCATCCCGGTACCGGCGGGAATCAACCGGCCCATGATGACGTTCTCTTTCAGACCGCGCAAGTTGTCGACGCGTCCGCTGATTGAAGCTTCCGTCAGCACGCGCGTGGTTTCCTGGAACGACGCCGCCGAGATGAAGGAATCGGTCGAGAGCGACGCCTTGGTGATGCCGAGCAGCAACGGCCGGCCCACCGCCGGTTTGCCGCCCTTGGCCGTGATGCGCGCGTTCTCTTCTTCGAACTTGAACTTATCGACCTGCTCCTCCACGAGGAAATCGGTGTCGCCCACGTCTTCGATCTTCACCCACCGCATCATCTGTCGAACGATGACCTCGATGTGCTTGTCGTTGATGTTGACGCCCTGCAACCGGTAGACTTCCTGAATTTCGTTGACGAGATAGGCCTGCAATTCTTTCTCGCCCAACACCGCCAGGATGTCGTGTGGATTGCGCGGGCCATCCATCAACGGCTCGCCGGCGCGAACGCTTTCGCCTTCCTGCACGTTCACGTGCACGCCGCGCGGCAGCAGGTATTCCTTCTGCACCTTGTTTTCGTTTTCGATGACGATCTTGCGTTGGCCTTTGGTGATTTCGCCGTACTGCACCATGCCGTCGATTTCGGCAATCACCGCCGTCTCGCGCGGGCGTCGCGCTTCAAACAACTCCACGACGCGCGGCAAACCTCCGGTGATGTCCTTGGTCTTGGTCGTTTCGCGCGGAATCTTGGCCAGCACGTCGCCCTGATGGACTTCGTCGCCGTCGGCCACCATCAAGTGGGCGCGCGACGGCATGAAGTACGTCTTCTTCACCTTGTGCTTGTCGTCGCGAATAAACACTTGCGGCTGCCGCTTTTCATCCGGGGAATCCTTCACCACGATGTGCGTGTATCCGGTAACTTCGTCGACTTCTTCCTGCATCGTGATGCCTTCCACCAGGTCTTTGTACTGCACGATGCCGCTGAACTCGGTGAGGATCGAATACGTGTACGGATCCCATTCCAGCAGCGTCTGGCCGATCTGCACGTCCTGGCCGTCCTCGACGCGAACCCGCGCGCCGTACACCACGGAGTAGCGCTCCTTCTCGCGTCCTTTCTCATCCTGCACCACGATGGATCCGTTGCGGTTCATGGAGACGAGCACGCCTTCCTTGTTCCGCACGGTTTGCAGATTGAGGTAGTGCGCGATGCCGTTGGTTTTCGCTTCCTGCGTCGACTGCTCGGTGACGCGGCTGGCGGTTCCGCCGATGTGGAACGTGCGCATGGTCAACTGCGTTCCCGGCTCGCCGATGGATTGCGCCGCAATCACACCGACGGCTTCGCCCAACTCCACCAGTTTGCCGGCCGCCAAGTTGCGCCCGTAGCATTTTACGCACACGCCGCGGCGCGACTGGCAGGTCAGCACGGAACGAATCTTGACGCGCTCGATGCCGGCGCTCTGAATGGCCGCCGCCAGGTCTTCGGTAATCTCCTGGTTGACGTCCACAATCACGCTGCCTTCGTAGTCCTTGATTTTTTCCAAGGAGACGCGGCCCACGACGCGGTCGCGCAACGGCTCGATGATTTCACCGGACTCGATGATCGACTCCACGTAGATGCCGTCCACCGTGCCGCAGTCGTACTCGCTGATGATAACGTCCTGCGCCACATCGACGAGTCGCCGCGTGAGATAACCGGAGTCGGCGGTCTTAAGCGCGGTGTCCGCCAATCCCTTGCGGGCGCCATGCGTCGAAATAAAGTATTCCAACACCGTCAATCCTTCGCGGAAATTCGCGGTGATGGGCTGCTCGATGATTTCGCCCGACGGCTTGGCCATCAATCCGCGCATGCCGGCGAGTTGGCGAATCTGCTGCTTGGAACCGCGGGCGCCGGAATCCGCCATGATGTAAATGGGGTTGAAGTAATCGCCCTTCTTGTCGGACTCCTGCATTTGCCGGAACATTTCGTCGGCCACCCTCTCGGTGACGTCCGACCAGATGCCGATCACTTTGTTGTAGCGCTCGCCGTTCGTGATGGCGCCGTCGAGGTATTGCTTTTGAACGGCAATCACTTCCTTCTCCGCCGAAGTGACGAAGCGGGATTTTTCCGACGGGATCACGAGATCGTCGATGCTGATGGAAATTCCGGCGCGCGTGGCGTACAGAAATCCCAGCGATTTGATCTCGTCGAGCATTTCCACGGTGCGCTCCAAGCCCAACCGCAGATGGCAGAAGTTCACCAACTGTCCGAGGCCCTTGCGCTTCAGCAATCCGTTGATGAACGGAATCATGGGCTTCAAGTTTTCGTCTTTGGGCAGATGATCGTTCAGAATGACGCGGCCCACCGTGGTGCTGAGATATTGGTTTTGCAGGTGGACGGGCTCGGTGTGCATCACGTCTTGATCGTCGTACGCCGTCACCAGATCGATGACCTCGCCGCTGTAACGCAGCTTGATCGGCGTGAGCGTTTCCACTTCACCGGCCTCCAGCGCCAACAGCACTTCGTCGGTATTGGCGAAGGTGCGTCCTTCTCCCCTCGTCGACGGCTTGGACTTGGTCAGATAGTAAATGCCCAACACGATATCCTGGGACGGCACGGTGATGGGCTGCCCGTTCGCCGGGGAAAGAATGTTGTTGGACGAAAGCATCAGCACGCTGGCTTCAATCTGTGCTTCCGGTGAAAGCGGAATGTGAACGGCCATCTGATCGCCGTCGAAGTCGGCGTTGAACGCCGTGCACACCAGCGGATGAATCTTGATGGCCTTGCCTTCCACCAACATCGGCTCAAACGCTTGGATGCCGAGGCGGTGCAGCGTCGGCGCGCGATTTAGCAGCACCGGATGATCGCGAATCACCTCTTCCAAAATATCCCACACGATGGGATCCTGCCGCTCCACCATTTCCTTGGCCGTCTTGATGGTGGTGCAATGCCCGGCCTGTTCGAGGCGGTTGTAGATGAACGGCTTGAAAAGTTCCAGCGCCATCTTCTTCGGCAAGCCGCACTGATGCAGCTTCAATTCCGGTCCCACCACGATGACGGAGCGGCCGGAGTAATCGACGCGTTTCCCGAGCAGATTCTGGCGGAAGCGTCCTTGCTTCCCTTTGAGCGTGTCGCTGAGCGATTTGAGCGGACGATTGTTGGCGCCGCGCAGCACGCGACCGCGGCGTCCGTTGTCAAACAAGGCATCGACGGCTTCTTGCAGCATGCGTTTTTCGTTGCGCACGATGACATCCGGGGCGCGCAACTCCATCAGCTTCTTCAACCGGTTGTTGCGATTGATGACGCGGCGATAGAGATCGTTCAAGTCGGAAGTGGCGAACCGACCGCCATCCAACGGCACCAAGGGGCGCAGCTCCGGCGGAATCACCGGAATCACATCCATGATCATCCACTCGGGTTTGTTCCCGGACTTCTTGAACGCTTCCACCACTTTCAGCCGCTTCGAAAATTTCAGCTTCTTTTGCTGCGAAGTCTCCTTCTTCATGGACTTTCGCAGTTGCGTGGCGAGCGTATCGATCTCGACACGCTTCAACAATTCTTCGATCGCCTCGGCGCCGATCATGGCCGTGAATCCGCCCGGATAATCCTGTTGCAACTGCCGGAACTTGTCTTCCGTCAGCAGCTCCTGCTCTTTGACGGGCGCGTCGCCGGGATCGATCACAATGTAGGACTCAAAATAGAGAACGCACTCCAACTCGCGCAGCGAAATGTCCAGCAGATGTCCGATGCGCGAGGGCACGCCCTTGAAAAACCAGACGTGCGAACAGGGCGAGGCCAGTTCGATGTGGCCCAAGCGCTCGCGGCGCACTTTGCTCAGCGTCACTTCCACGCCGCATTTGTCGCAGATGACGCCGCGGTGCTTCATGCGCTTGTACTTGCCGCACAAGCATTCCCAATCGGTCACCGGACCGAAGATGCGGGCGCAAAACAGCCCGTCGCGCTCCGGCTTGAAGGTCCGATAATTGATCGTCTCCGGCTTGGTCACTTCCCCGTGAGACCACGAGCGGATCTTCTCCGGGGAGGCGATCGAGATGCGAATCGCGTCAAAGTCCGCGATGGTGTTCATTCGATCGTGTGGATTGCTTCGACTAAACAAGGTCACTTCCTCCTGGCTCCATTCGGGGCCGATTCATCGTCACGCTTTGCTTCAGGCCGGACGTTTGGGTCGACACATCCGACCGCGGCCTCGCTGACCGGCGTCAAACGCTCAAAGGCTCCGCCAGCTTCTTCTTGATCAACTCCACGTCCAAGCCCAGCGACTGAAGTTCGCGGATCAGCACGTTGAAGGATTCCGGAACGCCGGGCTCCATGGCCGCTTCCCCTTTCACGATGGCCTCATAAATCTTGGCGCGGCCGTACACATCGTCGGATTTGGCCGTCAACAATTCCTGCAAGATGTACGCGGCGCCGTACGCTTCCAGCGCCCACACTTCCATTTCTCCGAAACGCTGTCCGCCGAACTGCGCCTTCCCGCCCAACGGCTGCTGCGTGATCAGCGAATACGGACCGATGGAGCGCGCGTGGATCTTGTCGTCCACCAAGTGCGACAGCTTGAGCATGTAAATGAAACCCACGGTCACCGGCTGTTCGAACGCTTGTCCGGTCAGTCCGTCGTAAAGCGCGGTCTTGCCGTTCTCCGGAAGTCCGGCCTTTCGCAACATGCCTTTGATCTCTCGTTCGGTCGCGCCGTCGAACACCGGGGACGCAAAATACAAGCCCAGCGCCTGCGCCGCCCATCCTAAATGCGTTTCCAAAATCTGTCCGACGTTCATGCGCGATGGCACGCCCAGAGGATTCAACACAATTTCGACCGCCGTTCCGTCCGGCATGTACGGCATGTCTTCTTCCGGCAGGATGCGCGCGATGACGCCCTTGTTGCCGTGACGTCCGGCCATCTTGTCGCCCACCGACAGCTTGCGTTTCATGGCCACGTACACCTTGACCATTTTGATGACGCCCGGCGGCAGCTCGTCGCCTTTTCTGAGCTTGCCCACCTTCTCGTCGGTGATCTTCTTGAGCACTTCAATCTGGCGCGAAGTCATGTCCTCGATCTCTTGCACGCGCTCCGCCAGATCTTCCATCTGATCTTTCACCTTCAATCGCCGCAGATCGGCGGGCTTGAGCTGCGACAGAACCTCGCGCGTCAACTCCGTCTTCTTTTGAAGAATCTTTTTCTGCGTCCGTTCGTTGACGAGATCGGCGGAAAGTTCCTTCCCTTCCAAAAGCTGGCTGAGCCGCTTCAGGCGTTCGTCGGTCAAAATGCGGATCTCATCCTGCAAGTTTTTTTGGAGGCGATCGATCTCCGCGCCTTCAATCTGTTTGGCGCGAAGGTCTTTCTCCTGGCCTTTGCGGGAGAAGATTTTGACGTCGACGATGGTGCCCTCGATGCCCGGCGGCGTGTACATCGACGCGTCGCGCACGTCCCCGGCCTTTTCACCGAAGATGGCGCGCAACAATTTTTCTTCCGGCGTCAACTGCGTCTCGCCTTTCGGCGTCACCTTGCCGACCAGAATCGCGCCCGGCTTGACCTGCGCGCCGATGCGGATGATGCCGCTTTCGTCGAGATCGCGCAGCGTCGATTCGCCCACGTTGGGAATGTCGCGCGTGATATCTTCTGGTCCCAACTTCGTTTCTCGCGCCTCGATTTCAAATTCCTCGATGTGGATGGAGGTGTAGTAATCTTCCTTCACCAATTTCTCGCTGACGAGGATGGCGTCTTCAAAGTTGTAACCCCGCCACGGCATGAAGGCCACCAGAATATTGCGGCCCAGCGCCAGTTCACCGAGATCGGTGCACGGCCCGTCGGCCAGCACTTGGCCTTTGGTAACGCGATCGCCGGCGCGAGCGATCGGTTTCTGGTTGATGCAGGTGTTCTGATTGGAGCGCTTGAATTTGATGAGCGAGTAAATGTCGGCGCCCACCTCGCGCGACAACTGTCCGGTGTCGCCGCCTTCGACGCGCACGATGATGCGTTCGCTGTCGACGCTGTCGACGATGCCGGAGCGCCGGCACACCACCGTGGCGCCGGAATCGCGCGCCGTGATGCGCTCCATGCCGGTTCCCACGAGCGGCGCCTCCGCGCGCAGCAACGGCACCGACTGTCGCTGCATGTTCGATCCCATGAGCGCGCGGTTGGCGTCGTCGTTCTCCAGAAACGGCACCAGCGAGGCGGCCACGGAAACCAACTGCTTCGGCGACACGTCGATGAAATCCACCTCGTCGCGCGGCACCAACACAAAGTTGCCGGCCTTGCGGGCGTTCACCAACTCCGGAACCAACTTTAGTCCCTCATCCAACGCCACGTTCGCCTGGGCAATCGTGTACTTGTCTTCTTCCCATGCGGAGAGATAGAACGAGAACGGCTCGAACTCCATGGTCTTCTTCCGCTTGGTCTTCAACTCCTCGTTGACCTCATCCGCTTGCTTGCGCTCGACCTGATCGCCGATGTGAAAATCGCTGTCGCCCTGATTGACGATGGTCACATAATCGACCACGCGGGCGGTCTTGACTTTGCGGTAAGGACTCTCGATGAAACCGTAGTCGTTGATGCGGGCGTAGCAAGAGAGCGATGAGATCAACCCAATGTTCGGACCTTCCGGCGTTTCGATCGGGCAGATGCGACCGTAGTGCGTGGGGTGAACGTCGCGGACTTCAAATCCGGCGCGTTCGCGCGACAAACCGCCCGGTCCCAACGCGGAGAGGCGGCGCTTGTGCGTGATCTCCGAGAGCGGGTTGGTTTGATCCATGAACTGCGAAAGCTGCGACGATCCGAAAAATTCCTTGATGGCCGCCATCACCGGTTTCGCGTTGATCAGATCGTGCGGCATGACCGACGACATATCCTGGAACACCGACATCTTTTCCTTGATGGCGCGTTCCATGCGCACCAAGCCGATGCGAAATTGATTTTCGAGCAACTCGCCGACGGCGCGGACGCGGCGATTGCCGAGGTGATCGATGTCGTCGACGTTGCCGATGTTCTTGCGCAGCTTCAGGAGATAAGAAATCACCGCGAAGAAATCGGCGGCGTCGAGCGTGCGCTTGCCGAGCGGCGTCTCCAGCCCCAGCTTGATGTTGAATTTCAACCGGCCCACTCGCGAGAAATCGTATTTCCTCTGATCGAAAAACATACCTTCAAAGAGCGCGGTCGCCGTCTCCAGCGTGGGCGGATCGCCGGGGCGCAGCTTGCGATAAATCTCGATGAGCGCTTCTTGCGGCGTCTTGACGGTGTCTTTCTTCAGGGTTTGCGACATCGTGACGCCCACGTCGTCGCGCTCCGGGAAGAACACACTCATCGATTCCAATCCCGCGTCCATGATCTTGCCGACGAGGTTGGGCGTCAGCTCGTTGTTGGCCTCGACAACGACTTCCCCGGTGTTTTTGTCCACCAGGTCGCCGACGGAGAAAGCGCCCGCCAAATCGTTGGCGCTGACTTCCACTTCCGTGATCTTGGCCTTCTCGATTTCTTTGTAGATGGTCGACGTGATCTTGCGTCCGGCGTGGCAAATCTCTTCTTTGGTCTTCGGGTACACAATGTGATGCGACACTTTGTTGCCGATCAACGACGGCGACACTTGCCAATACAAGCGGTTCTCGCGCAAGTGAATGGTGTCGACGCTGTAAAACGTCCGCAGAATCTCTTCGTCGTTCTTCAAACCCAGCGCCCGCAGAAACACGCTCGCCGCGAACTTGCGCTTGCGGTCGATGCGCACGTACAACACGTTCTTGGTGTCGTATTCGAACTCCACCCAGGAGCCGCGGTACGGAATGATCTTTCCGAGGAAGAAAGTGCGCTGATTGGCGGATTCAAAAAACACGCCCGGGGAGCGGTGCAATTGGCTGACGATGACGCGCTCCGTGCCGTTGATGATGAACGTGCCGTTCTCGGTCATCAATGGAATCTCGCCGAAGTAGACTTCCTGTTCCTTGACGTCGAGCACCTGCTTCTCGTGGGTCTCGGAATCTTTTTCGTAAATCACCAAGCGAATGGTGACCTTCAGCGGAACGGCGTACGTCATGCCGCGCTCCTGGCATTCGTTCACGTCGTACTTGAGCTGCAGGTTCACCGGATCGCCGCACTTGTCGCAGAAGGTGACGATGTTCTTGTTGGTGGCGCCGCAGGATCGGCACAGGATGGTAGGCCCAAGATAAGGGTCGGTGATGATAACGCTGCCGCAACTTTTGCACGTGGAGCGCAAGTGGTCGAGCCCTTTCAGCTCCCCGCACTTGCATTCCCAATTGCCGATCGAATAATCCACGAACTCCAATTGCGATTGTCCGCGAAAATCCGAGATTGGGAAGACGGAGTTGAAGACCGCCTGCAGACCGGCGTCATCCCGCTCCGCGGGAAGCAAGCTCATCTGCAAAAAGCGCTCATACGATTTCTTCTGCACCTCGATGAGGTTGGGAATCTGAATGAGCGTTTTGATCTTCGAAAAATCATTCCGTTCTCGGGACGAAAGTTTCGGTTGGTTATTCATGCTGGAGAACTCCTTCAATCGGGACGATACCCGGAACGCGCAAAGACACTACGATCCCGGCGCTTCCACTTTTCTTTTGAAACGCCCGGACCAGAATTCCCGGAAGCGGCTCGACGACGGCACGCTTCCGGATGTCTCACTCTCAATCAACTCTCTTAAGTTGGATGCGTTGGAACCGTTATTTGATTTCGACAGTGGCGCCCGCCTCGGTAAATTTCTTTTTAAGGGCTTCAGCATCATCTTTGGACACCCCTTCTTTCACTGTTTTGGGAGCACCATCGACGAGGTCTTTCGCCTCTTTAAGACCGAGGTTCGTCACTTCCCGCACAACCTTAATGACATTGATCTTGTTGCCGCCCACGGCGGTCAGAACCACGTTGAATTCCGTCTGTTCTTCGGCCGGCGCCGCGGCGCCTGCGGCCGCTGCGCCGGCGACCATGACGGGCGCGGCGGCAGCAGCCGAGACACCGAATTTCTCTTCGATGTCCTTGACGAGCTGGGAAATCTCGAGCAGCGACGCCTGCTCGATCCAGCCCAGAATACTTTCACGATTGAGCTCGCATGCCATGTAAATGTTCCTCCAGAACGTTAAAAGATTAAATCCCTTGAAAGCCTTCCACCCTCACCGGGGCGCAAGCGGACGCCGCCGGCGATCAAGCGCTCGGGCTTTCTCCCTTGGTCTTGGCCACTTCGTTCAGCACCACCGCCAGATTGCGCGTGGTGGCTTGAAGGACCACCACCAACTGTTGAACGGGAGCTTTCAAAACATAGAGCAACTTGCTGAGCAACTCTTCGCGGGACGGCAACTCGGCGATGGCCGACAACTCCTGCATCGACACCACGCGCCCTTCCACGACCCCGGCCTTGAACGTGAACACCGGATGATCCTTGGCGTATTGCGTCAACACCTTGGCCAACGCCACCGGATCGCCGGTGTTGTACGCCACGGAAGTGGTCCCTTGAAATTTGTCGATCAACGGCTCGGCGGCCGTGTCCTTGGCCGCAATCTTGGCCAGCGTGTTCTTGACCACCTTGTAGCGCGATTGCGTGGCTCGAATTTTCTGACGCAACTCCGTGTCCTGCGACACGCTGATTCCCTGAAAACTTCCCAGAAGCACATTCTTCGATTTCAGAAACGCGTCTTTGAGTTCCTGAATTTCTTTGGCCTTCTCTTCCTTCTTCATGTTCGTTTGCTCCAAAAGTATTCAACCCACGCCGCCGACCGACCCGCCCTTCGATGCGCCTTGAAAATCGCGCGCTGCCTGGGGCTCAAAAAGAACTCCTCGGCGCCAGAACGTCCCGAATCGTTAATGCGCTTCCACCGAGGCGACGTCGATCTTGATTCCCGGCCCCATCGTCGAAGTCAGTGTCAGCGACTTCACGTACTTGCCCTTGGCAGTGGTGGGCTTGGCTTTCAACACGCTGTCGATCAGCATCCTCGCGTTTTCGATGAGCTTGGGCGCCTCGAAGGAAATCTTGCCGACCGGTGTGTGAATGATGGCTGTTTTGTCGACGCGGTATTCCACCTTGCCGGCTTTGGTTTCTTGCACCGCTTTGGAAACTTCGAAAGTCACGGTTCCGGTCTTGGGATTGGGCATGAGCCCGCGAGGCCCCAACACCTTGCCGAGCTTTCCGACCGATCGCATCATGTCGGGCGTGGCAATCAAGGCGTCGAAATCGGTCCAGCCCTTTTGAATCTTTTCGACCAACTCTTCGCCGCCGACCACGTCGGCGCCGGCAGTCTCCGCTTCCTTTAACTTGTCGCCGCCTGCAATCACCACAACTTTCTTGGTCTTTCCCAAACCGTGCGGCAACACCACCGTGCCGCGCACCATCTGATCGGCGTGTTTGGGATCGACGCCCAACCGCATCACCACTTCCACCGTTTCATCAAACTTGGTGGTGTGCGTTTTCTTCAACAGCGGCACGGCTTCTTCGATGGTGTATCGCTTCGGCTCCACAAGCTTGTTTGCCGCTTCCCGCTTCTTTCCAAATTTTCTGGCCATAAGTTTTCAAAACTCCCGTTCTTCAGCAGTTCAAACTCGATCTCCCGAAGGTCCTCTCTAACCGGCGACCACTTCGAGGCCCATGCTTCGCGCCGTGCCACGCACCGTTTCCATCACCGACGCCAAATTGGTGGTGTTGGAGTCCGGCAACTTGATCTTAGCGATTTCTTCGATCTGTTGTTCCGTGACCTTGCCGACCTTGTTCTTGTTCGGCTCTCCCGATCCCTTGGCGATTCCCGCGGCGCGCTTCAGCAGCACCGAGGCCGGTGGCGTCTTGGTGATGAACGTGAAGGAGCGGTCGGCGAATACGGTGATGACCACCGGAATGATCAAGCCTTCCTGATCTTTCGCCGAAGTCCTGGCGTTGAAGGCCTTGCAGAATTCCATGATGTTCACGCCCTGCGGTCCCAACGCCGTCCCCACCGGCGGAGCAGGCGTCGCTTTCCCGGCCGGAATTTGCAATTTCACTTGAGCAATAACTTTCTTCATGATCACCCTCTATTCAATTGGCGATGGCAAGAGTTCCGTGGCCGCGGACTCCAGCCTCTCGTTTCCGTTCACACGCGCCATCGCGAAAATCAAAATTGCCGACTACACTTTCTCCACTTGCAGAAAATCGAGCTCCACAGGGGTCGACCGTCCAAAAATCGTGACCAAGATGCGCAGCGTGGAGCGCTCCGGGTTGATGTCTTCCACCAGCCCGGTGAAATTGCTGAACGGTCCTTCCATGATCTTGACGGTTTCCCCTTTTTCAAAGGTCAACTTCGGCTTCGGTTTTTCCACCGACGTTTGAACCTTGTAGACGATCTTGTTGACTTCCTCTTCCGTCAGCGGTGTGGGGTGCGTGGCCGATCCCACAAAACCGGTGACGCGCGGCGTGTTCTTGACGGCGTGCCAGGTGTTGTCGTCCATATCGAGCTCCACCAGCACGTAACCAGGGTAAAACATTTTGGGCGTGACCACCCGCTTCCCCGACTTCATCTCCACCACGTCTTCCGTGGGGATGAGAACGCGTCCAATGTGCTCGGCCAGATGGAGATCGACCTGCTTCTGCACCTCGATCGACTCCTTCACCTTCTTCTCAAAGCCCGAATAGGTGTGAATGATGTACCATTGCATCGGCATGATTCTGTGCGCCCCTCGACTCACAATCTCCGGTCCGCCTGATTAAGTGGCCGCGCGGAAGAGGTGAAAGACTTTCTGCACCAGTTGAGTAAATCCCAAATCCAACAGGCCCAAGTAGAACCCAAAGAAGAAAACGGCGAACAACACCACGATGGTGGTCCCGGTGATTTCTTTGCGGGTGGGCCAGGAGACTTTCTTCATCTCCAACCGCACGTCCGTAAAGAACGACTTCAAGCGGTTCCATCGTGATCCAAAATACTCTGTGACGGCTTCAGCCACGTTTCCTCCTTGTGAAGACGACTCGCCCGTCGCCTCCTTCGTTCATGCAATCATGGCCCCGGACACCGGGGCGGCGACTTTCCCGTCGCCTCTAAATCTGGCAGGCCTGGAGGGACTCGAACCCCCAACCCTCGGTTTTGGAGACCGATGCTCTACCAATTGAGCCACAGGCCTGTGTCGACCTCCAGCGATCCGCTCAAGCAGCGCCACTACTTCACCTCTTTGTGGGGCGTGTGCTTGCGGCACTTCCGACAAAACTTGCTGAGTTCCACGCGGTCCGTGTGCTTGCGCTTGTTCTTCGTGGAAATGTAATTTCGGCTCTTGCATTCGCCGCACTGCAATGTAATTCCTTCTCGCATGATCCCTCGATTTACGCTTGGTTCCTTCCATTCGTTAGTGTTCGTCCTTGTTTGACCGTGTTCGTCCGATTTGTTGCTGACGAACACGGACTGGCATGGACGAACACAGAAACCATCACAGGAACTCGAACGCGCTCTCTCGCTACTGAATAATGTCCGTGACCGTTCCGGCGCCGACGGTGCGTCCGCCTTCGCGAATCGCGAACCGCAAGCCTTTCTCCATGGCGATGGGCGTGATCAGATCGATCTCCAAGTTCACGTTGTCGCCCGGCATCACCATCTCCGTCCCCTGCGGCAACGTCGCCACCCCCGTCACGTCCGTCGTCCGAAAATAAAACTGCGGCCGATACCCGTTGAAAAACGGCGTGTGCCGTCCCCCCTCCTCCTTCGACAGCACGTACACGCTCGCCTTGAACTTCGTGTGCGGCGTGATCGAACCCAGCTTCGCGCACACCATCCCGCGCTCCACTTCGTCCTTCTCCGTGCCTCGCAACAACAACCCCACGTTGTCGCCCGCCATCCCTTCGTCCAACAGCTTCCGGAACATCTCCACGCCCGTCACCACGCGCTTGAACGCTTCCGGCCGCAGACCCACAATCTCCACTTCCTCGCCTACCTTCACCTTCCCCCGCTCAATGCGCCCCGTCACCACCGTGCCCCGGCCCGAGATCGAAAAGATATCTTCAATCGGCATCAGAAACGGCTTCTCCACTTCCCGCTGCGGCAACGGAATGTACTCGTCCACCTTCGTCATCAACTCCTCGACCTTCTTCTCCCACTCCGCGTCCCCTTCCAACGCCTTCAACGCGCTCACCCGCACCACCGGCAACTCGTCCCCCGGAAACTGATACCCCTTCAGCAACTCCCGCACTTCCAACTCCACCAGGTCCAGCAACTCCGGATCGTCCACCGCATCCACCTTGTTCAGCGCCACCACGATGTACGGCACGTTCACCTGCCGCGCCAGCAGCACATGCTCCCGCGTCTGCGGCATCGGCCCGTCCGTCGCCGCCACCACCAGAATGGCCCCGTCCATCTGCGCCGCCCCCGTGATCATGTTCTTGATGTAGTCGGCGTGCCCGGGACAATCCACGTGCGCGTAGTGCCGCTTCTCGGTCTCGTACTCCACGTGCGCCACCGCAATCGTGATCCCTCGCTCTTTCTCCTCCGGCGCGTTGTCGATCGAATCAAACGACCGAAACTTGATCTTCGGATTGTGCTTCGCCAACACCTTCGTGATGGCCGAGGTCAACGTCGTCTTCCCGTGATCAATGTGCCCGATCGTCCCGATGTTGACGTGCGGCTTGGATCGATCAAATTTCTCCTTCGCCATGGCTGTGTCTCCTCAGTCAGTCAGTTCAAAATGAATTTTGGCAAGATTGCCGTGTTGCGATGCGTCACGCTTGAAATTCCGTTTGATATTTTTCCAGATCCACTTGATGCCCGGTGAAGAGCTGCTTCAATCCGTCGCGCATGTGGCCGGGGGTCGCTCGAATCATTCCCCGGATCATATCGTCATAGCCGATCTCGGAAGCGCCGCGTTCGGCGGCTATCTTCTCGGCAGCCGATGAGGCCATGGACTGCGCCAAGCCGCGAAACATCGCCGGCACATCCGCCAACATCTCTTCAAATTTCGTCTGCGCTTCAGCGTTCCACTGCATC
>CAZIDA010000023.1:0-14481 GCA_964537865.1 uncultured Acidobacteriota bacterium | reverse complement strand
TCAACGGCATGGTCGCCAAACCGTCGCTGCATCTTCGTCCCGGCGACAACGTGGAATGTTGGCTGCGCGCTTCGCAGGAAGAAAATTTTCCGGCGCCGGAGAACATTCCGATCGAGATTCTTTACGAGGACGACGCCTTGGCGGTGGTGAACAAGCCCGCGGGCTTGGTGGTTCACGCCGGCGCCGGCGTCCATTCGGGAACCTTGGTGAACGCGCTGCGATATCATTTGAAATCGCTCAGCGAATCCCCGGATCCAATTCGACCGGGGATTGTGCATCGTCTCGACAAGCTGACCTCCGGTCTGCTGGTGGTCGCGAAGACGGACGCCGCGCATGCCGCGCTCACCGAGCAATTCCGAACGCGCGCCGTCGAAAAGCGATACGTGGCGCTGGTGCACGGATGTCCTCCCCGGCGAAGCGGCGAAATTTCGCTGCCGGTGGCCCGAGATCGAATTCATCGCACCCGCATGACGACGCGTCTGGCCGCGGGCCGCGAGGCGTTGACGCGATTCCACGTGGTCCGAACCTTTGAGAAATATGCGCTCTTGGACGTGGAAATCAAGACGGGGCGCACGCATCAGATTCGCGTGCATCTCGCGGCCATCGGCCATCCGGTGGTCGGCGACGCCACTTACGGCGCGCCTCACATGATTTGGATACCGGGAACGACGGCCCCCGTCGCCACGTTAGACCGGCACTTTCTCCATTCGGCGCATCTAAGTTTTGTGCATCCGACAACAAGAAGTCGAATGAGCTTCGACTCGCCGCTTCCGGATTCTCTTCGAGAGTTCTTGGAAGCGTTGGACGGACGCCATCGCGCGGCGCGTTGATTGACAGCCGAATTTTCACGCGACTATAATCGACGCGCTTTCGATCACGGAACTCAGGGTAGGAAACCGAGGCGATCATGAAACGCAGCTCTACCATCATTGTCGGCGTGCTGCTGGCCTTTCTGGCGAGCACGTTTTTTCTTTTTAAGACTCCCGCGGCCCCTCAGTCGCATCAGCCTTCCACGATCATCAAGATCCCCGTGGATTACGTCTCGGTCCTGTTCACGGTGACCGACAAGAAAAATCACTACGTCACCGACCTGAAGAAGAACGATTTCAAAGTGCTGGAAGACGGCCGTCCACAGAACATCCTCATCTTTCGAAGTGAGACCGATCTGCCGTTAAAGATAGCGTTGCTGGTCGACGCCAGCGCCTCCATCACCGGCAAGCTGAAGTTCGAACAGGAAGCGGCCATCGAATTCCTGCAATCGATTCTTCGTAAAGGAAAGGATCAAGCCCTGCTGGTGACTTTCGATTCCAGCGTGGAGTTGGTGCAGGATTTTACGGATGATGTGGATCTGCTCTCCAGCGCCATCCGCCGCATTCGCGCCGGCGGCGGCACCGCGCTCTACGACGCCGTGTATCGCACCTGCCAGGAGAAGATGTTGACGCAGAAGGGAAATTATCGAAAAGTGCTCATCGTCATCACCGACGGCGACGACAATCAGAGCCGCGTGCAATCGTTGACTCAAGTGATCGAAATGGCGCAACGCGCCGAGGTCGCCATCTACGCCATCAGCACCAACTCCAGCGGCTTTGCACTGTCCATCAAAGACAACTCGCGCAAGTACGACAAGGTCCTCAAAGAGATGGCCGATCAAACCGGCGGCCAAGCGTTCTTCCCGTTCAAAGCGCAGGATCTCTCACAATCCTTCGACGACATCGGCCGCGAGCTGCGCAGCCAGTACAACATCGCTTACGTCTCCGCCGACACGGCGCGCGACGGGCGATTCCGCACCATCAAGATCGTTCCCGACAACAAACATCTCCACGTCAAAGCGCGCCGCGGTTATTTCGCTCCCTCGGATGCGAAGTGATCTCTTGTGGCGCCGACACTCTTGTCGGCGCCAATCATCAAACAAGCTTTGGTAGCGCCGGCGGTCCTCAAGCCGGCGGCTTTTCCATGTGAAATTCACATCGAGATCTTCGCAGAAAATTCTCAGCCACGGCGCTAATCGCGCGGCGCGTAGTAACCTTGCCGGGCAAAAATCTTCACATCATGACGATCACACTTCACGGTGATCTTTCGGTAGGCGCCGTCCCTGCGAGTGCTGGCGGGCGTGTAGCCTAAGCGATACTGGGAGTGCAAGTCGGAAGTAATTTGATCGAACGTTTTTCGGAGGTCTTTGACGCTGCGCGGATAGTAGGCCTTTCCGCCGGTCTCCTTGGCCAGACGATTCAGGACGCTGGGATTTCCCATATACTGCGGCCCGGAGAATCCGATGTTGAAGCGCATTCCCAAGCTGGGCTGAAAGTAGATGGGGTAGATGATCGTGTCCGCTTTCTGCGCCGCCATCAGCGCGTCGGTCAAGGTGTACTTGCTGCCCTCATCCTCACCGTCGGTAATGAGCATCATCACTTTGCGTCCGGCCTCTTGGCGCAATTCCTCATTGCACGCCAGAACGATGGCGTCGTACAAGTGCGTCCCGCCCACGTTGTTGGGGATGGGTCCTTGATAGCCTCCGACATTCACGCGGGTTGCGCGGATGGCTTTGTCCAAGGCCTGAAAATTGTCGGTCAGATCGACATCGAGTTCCACATCCAAATCAAAATGAATCACCAAGCTCAAGTCGCCTTTGCGCATGACTGAGCGCAAGAATTCAATGCCGCCTTCCTGTTCCAACGGAAGTGTATCTTGCGCTCCGATGCTGCCGCTGGTATCGATCATCATGGCGATGGTCAACGGCACATTCGTGTCCTTCTCGAAAAAGGATACCGTCTGCGGCTTTCCATCCTCTTCCACCTCGACGTCTTTTTTGGTGAGATCGCCGATCAACCCGCCGTGCTTGTCCTTAGCCACAAAGAAAACGTTTACCAAGTTGACGGGAACCTTTATGACGGGTGGCTGCATCTCATGAGAAGGCGTTTTCTCTTGGGCCTCGATTGGCGAAACGAAGGGAAACAGGCCGAGCAGCAAGAGCCCGGCGACGGCCCAGGCGCCCCAAATGAATCGAAAACGATGAGACTTATTGCGTCGAAGGAATTTCAATGCCAAGGGTTCTCCTCATGCCGGCTTTCATCTGTGTGGCATTAGATGGAAGCTTCTTGCTTTTGGTTTTACGCGCAAGGAGGAATGGTAGCACGGCGGATTGTCATTCCCAATCATTAAAGCTATACTCGCAAGGTCGCACAGCGCCATTCCGGGAAAGCGTCAAGCACGTCGGGCTCCGGCGGCGACTCGAGGGTTTCCAACCACCGTCGTCGTCTCCATGTCCGAAGGAGAGATTCTTGTGAAACACCGATCTTCTGAACTCAATCCTGGGCTCCGAACCCAATCACCTTTTCTTCTCGCGGGAATTCTGCTGGGGACGCTGGCCGGCGGCGGACTTCTTTTTCCGCAGACGCCGTCCGCGCCTCCTGAAAAAAAGACGCAGCAGGAAGAGAAGATTCCTCGCATCTACGTGAACGTCGAAAAGGTGATCGTGCCGGTCACGGTGAAAGACAGCCGGGGACACCTGGTGAACGATCTGAAGAAAAATGATTTTGAAATTTACGAGGATGGCGTGAGGCAAGACATCTCGGATTTTTCCACCGACCCGCGCGCCTTGAGCGCCGTCCTTTTGGTGGACACCGCGATGTCGGTGCGGGCGGAGCAACAGATTGCGGAGACGCTGCGAACGCTCACGGAATCGTTCAGCAACTTCGATCAGCTTGCCGCGTACACGTTTGAGGACCGCGTCGATCCGTTGGTTCCCTTCAGCGGCGATCGCGATCTCGCTTACGCGAAGTTGAAGAAGGTGGTGGAGGTGAGCGGGTCGACGGCATCCGTTCCCGGCGGCCCCATCTTCAACGGCATGGTGCCTTCCATCAACGGCCGACCCATTGATTCCGGTCCGCCTCCCAACTACGCCACCTTGAAGCCGCCCAGCAAGCGAATCATCGACGCCGTCTTCTTCGCCGCCATGGCGCTGAAGAATCAACCCATCGATCGGCGCAAGGTGATTCTCGTCATTTCCGACGGCAACAACAACGGAAAGAATGAGAATAGTTTCGACGACACGCTGCATCTCTTGCTGGACAACAACATCGCCGTGTACGGCATCACTCCCGATCAGATTCCTTTCTTGCAGCACTCGGAGATTTTCAACGTTCTGCCTCGCTTGGCCGAGAGCACCGGCGGCGAGATGTATTATTCGTTCAAACGACAAACGCTCGAAAATATTTATCCGGATCTGACGGAACAAGTCCGCAATCAATACGAATTGACGTACTCGCCGCAACAACGCACATCCGACAAGGTCTACAAATCGATCGAAATCAAGGTGGATCGTCCCGGCTTAACGGTGATCGCGCGGCAAGGATATTACGCCGTCTTGCCGGAGTCGGCCTCACAGCCGCAGCGGTGAGAGCGCATCGAGAACCGCCGCGCCCAAATGAGAAAGTTTGCGTCGCAATGCGATGAATTCGCATTGGGACGCGCGTTGCCGAAAATTTTTTGAAAATTTTTTCGACGAAAAAGCGCTTTCACCTCCATCCTTCGCTTCGGGGAATTCCTCATCTCGCATTTTTTTGCTTGACATTGAATAACTTACACACTATACAATGAACATTATCCTGTAACTGCCGCAAGATGTAGCTTCAGGCAAACAGGACGAATCCAATAGAATTGGAGGGAATAGCATGAAGAAAAGCGCAACCAAGAAGGCACCAAAGAAGAAAGCTGCAAAAAAGAAAAAGAAGTAAGAGTTGAAACTCTCAAGAGTTTGACTTGAATGAGGGGAACGTCGAGCGACGTTCCCCCTTTTTATTTTCTCCGGATTCCATCGTGGCGCCGACACTCTTGTCGGCGCTTTTTTTTGAAGACACAGGGCAGACTTCCCGCGGACGGTGTGTGTGGAAAAACGGCGCAGACCCGCCGCGGCAGGCGCCACTTTACCGGATTTCTTCCCAGGCAGGACAGATGGAAAAGTACTCGCAGTAGCCGCAGAAGAAACTCTTCACGGGTGGAAAGATTCGTCGCCGGATGTCGACGGCGATTTCCTGAATGTGAGCGCGGTCCAATTCCAATTGCGTGGCGGATCGTTCCGTTGAAACCTTCTCCCCGTTGACCAGGTTGTAAAACGACAACGTGGCCGGCGGGCGGTGAAAGAACTCGCGGCACGCCAGGGCATAAACCGACAACTGCAAGCTCTTCTCCGCATCGCGCTGTTCTTTGGGGCGGCCGGTTTTGTAATCGATCAATTCGACGCGTCCGCCGCTCTCTCCGTTCATTTGATCGATGCGCCCGATCAAGGTGACATCGCCCAATCGAAATTCAAAATCTTTCTCTTGCTCCAAAACCTCCACGCCCTGATCGATGTGCTTGGCATAAAAGCGCCGCAATTGGTCGAGCGCATCGGCGCGATATCGCCGTTCTTGATACTCATCTTCAAATCCCACCGAACGCCATCGCTGATCGAGCCATTGCTCCAATCGTTCCACCGGAAACTTCGATTCCGTTTTCTTCCATGCAAAGAACTGCTTCACGCATTCATGCAGAACCGCGCCGACGGTGAGCGCGGCCGACGGTCCGGCGGAGAGTTTGTACTCCCGGCTGAACTTATACTGCATCGGACAAATTTCGTAAGTCTCCATCGAGGAAGCGCTCAACTTCGTGGCCGCAGGAAAAGAGGCGGCGCGCGATTTCACCGGGGTATTGCGCAGCGCCCAAAACGGCAAGCGAGAGCCGGTCACGGACTCTTCGTCGGCGCGCGGATCAAGCGAAAGTTCATTCGCCAAGTCGACGCCGGAAGCGGAGACTTGAGTCGGCTCGGTGTCTCGGGCCCATTGATTCTTGTCGCGCGCCAGATCGCTGAGAAACTCCGAAGGCTTCCATCGCGGCTTGACCACCGAACTCAAAATGAGCTGCTCCTTTGCTCGCGTCAGCGCCACGTAACACAGGCGACGTTCTTCTTGCGTGTGAAAATCACCGGGCGGCAGTTCGCCTTCTTTTCGCAAAGCCTCCGGGAAAGGAATCAACGTTGAGCGGCGTCGAGATGGAAAATAATTCTGCGTCAATCGCAGGACGAAGACGACCGGAAACTCCAATCCCTTTGCTGCGTGCACCGTCATTAAGCGCACCGCGTCGTCGGAGCGCGTCGCTTGCTCTTCTTCAGTGATGTCGCCGCCGGCCTGCAAGAAGAGATCGAAGTATTCGAGAAACTCCTGAAGCGAGGCGCCAGGATTCTTTTTCTGCCAAGCTTCAACAAACTCCAAGCAGCGCCGCACCGGCGCCGTCACGGCGTCGGCATTGAACGAAGTTATTTCGCCGAGCGTGCCTTGCCTCGCGGCGGGGCCGGCGCCCAGCTCTCCGGCAAGAATCTTCCCAAGTACAATCGCGGGCCGTTGTCGCTGGAAGTTTTGCAGAGCCTTTGTCCAATCGAGAAAAGGAACCAGCTTCTTGCGAAGGCTTCCGTCTTCTTTTCCACCGGTGATTTCTTGAACAACATCAAAAAGAGAGGGACGGCCGTTCTGATCGCGTCGCGGATGCTGGGATGTCCGGTGAGCCAGCTCCACCCACTCTTCTTCCGTCAATCTCCACCGGTTCAGCGCCAAGACGCGGCCACAAGCAATGTTGTCGTGCGGTTTCACGAGAAAGCGCGCAGCGGCCATCAAGTCGCGAACCTCGGAATATCCAAGCACCGACAAACCGACCACTTGATACGGAATGCCGCGCCGGCGCAGCGCTTTGATCAAGAGATCGCGATGGGAGTGGGCGCGATAGAGAACGGCGATGTCCGCAAGCGCTCGCCCCGCTTCTCGCAAACGCGCAATGCGTTCCGTCACGGCGAACGCTTCGTCGTCAGGCTCCGGCGATTCCATCACGCTCACCGCCGCTCCTTCCGGATTTTCAGTCCACAGATTTTTGGCGGGATCGAAGCGATCCGGATTGACGGAGATCAACTGATTCGCGACGCGCAGGATGCGCCGCGTGGAGCGATAGTTCTGCGTCAATTTCAATTGATGGAATCGCGGAAACGTGCGCGCGAAAAGATTGAAGCTCTCCGACGAGGCGCCGCGGAAGCGATAGATGCCTTGGTCGTCATCGCCGACCACGGTAATGTTTTGATGCGACGCCGCCAGCAATTCCAGCAACTCAATCTGCGCCACGTTGGTGTCTTGAAACTCATCGATCAGAATGGCGCGAATCGCGCCTTCATATTCTTGCCGCACCTCCGGAAAACGCCGCACCAAGCGCACCGCCGACGCGATGAGATCGCCGTAAGTCTGCTGACCGGCTTCCTCCAGCAGCTCCGACGCCACGCGATAGACGCGCGCGATCTCGCGGTCGCGGCGCAAGCGCTCTTCCATCTCCGGCGGAACGACTCCTTGCGACGCCCGCACGGTCTCCATCTCCTGCTCCATTCGATCAACGTACGATTCAAAGTCTTCGACGCTGACCAACTCGTCGTTCGCTCGCGACATGAACTCGATCAGGTTCTTCAGGAATTTTCCCGGCTCGGCGTTCTTCCAAAAGACTTCCAAGCGCAGCCGCTCCAAATTTCGGCGCAACAAAATCCAGAACTCAATGTCGTCCAGGAGTCCCGTTTCGCGTTGGCGCTTGAGCCGGTGCGATTGCTCTTGAAGCATCTTCAAAGCGAAGGAGTGAAATGTGTGGACGCGAACTTGCCCCTCCGTTGAATCGGCAAGACGCTCGCGAATTCGTCCCGCCATTTCCGCTGTGGCGCGCTCGGTGAACGTCAACGCCAGAATATTCTCTGGTCGTAGTCCTTCCACATGCTCCAACAGAAACGCTACGCGCTCCGTGATGACGCGAGTCTTCCCGGTGCCCGCGCCCGCGATAATGAGCAGTGGCCCGTCGAGATAGCGCACCGCCGCTGCTTGCTCGTCATTCAACTGAAATGGGCTGAAGCTCATCCTTTTTCTCTGGTCCGAAAATAGAATCCTCGGATGTTTGGGTACCACATCATTTTCATCCCCCCTGCGTGTCCGCTGCGGCGGAGCGCATGAACCACTGTCCCGCAAATTCGGTAAGGCAGTTTCCTCTTGTTATTACTCGAGGCGCGCGTAAAATATAGTCTCTTAAAACGAGGCCGACAATTTAAAACTCAACTTGCCCCAGTCAGCGCAGATTTCTGTGCGGAGGAGCCCAATGAGAAAGAACCTCTTCGTTTCACTGCTCGTGATTTTCCTTTTCGGTTTCATGGGATGCAGCAAATCGACCGACCAATCCGCCGCCGGCAATGCTACTGGCGCGACTGCTCCGAATGCCGCCGGCGCAAATGCCACGGCTCCCGCTCCCGGCGCGAATCCTTCGGCGTCAAACACTTCCACATCTCAAGCGACCCAGCCGGAGCCACCCCCACCGCCTCCACCCCTGGTGCTTCGTGCCGACACACGCATTCCGGTGCGCCTCATCGACACCATCAGCTCCGCGAGAAACCAATCCGGTGATACCTTCATGGCTTCCTTGGACGCCGATCTTGTGTCGGATGGAACGGTGGTCTTTCCACGAAACAGCAAAGTGGAAGGAGTCGTGACGCGCGCGGTGGCGTCGGGACGTTTGAAGACGCCGGCGGAGCTCGCGGTCACGTTGACGCGGATCACGGCGCCGGACGGTCGATCGGCGCGCATCGAAACGAACGTCATCGGCGAGAGAGCGAAATCTCACAACAAGCACAACGCTGAACTCATTGGTGGCGGCGCCGGCGTGGGCGCGCTGATTGGCGCCATCGCCGGCAAAGGCAAGGGCGCCGCCATCGGCGCATTGGTCGGCGCGGGCGCCGGTACCGGTGGAGCTTACGCCACCGGGAAAAAGGACATCAGCTTTGCTTCAGAGTCGCGCTTGACGTTTCGTCTGAGAAACGATCTCACGGTTCCCCGGTAAAAGCGGAACTTGGCATTTAGTGGTTGCAGTTGCGCCCGGAGCAAATCCGAAGTATCTTCATTGTAGACACCGAGGAGGTGGTGACCTATGCGTGTTGCGGTTCGCAAGTGGGGAAACAGCCTGGCTCTGCGTATTCCGAAGTCGGTGGCATCCGACTCGCGGATTGATCAAGGCTCGTTGGTAGAGGTGTCCGTCGAAAAGGGGGCAATGATTGTCAAACCGGTAACGGCGCAGAAATACTCGTTAAAGCAGTTGCTCTCCAGGATCAAGCAAAGCAACTTGCACCGCGAAACAAGGACGGGAGCAGCCGTGGGGCGTGAGTCATGGTAGCTCATGCAATGTTCGTCCCCGCGCGAGGCGATGCCGTGTGGATCACGTTGAATCCACAGGCAGGGCATGAGCAGGCGGGCCGACGACCCGCATTGGTACTCTCTCCACGCCTGTATAACAGCAAGGTAGGCCTTGCGCTCCTCTGCCCGATTACCAGCCAAGTAAAAGGGTATCCCTTTGAAGTGGCCATTCCTGAGGGCTTGAAAATATCTGGGGCTGTTCTTTCGGACCAAGTTAAATCGCTGGACTGGCGCGCCCGCCAGGCGAGTCTGATTTGCACGCTCCCTGACACTGTCGTCGGCGAGGTGCTCGGGAAATTAGGCGTGCTCTTGGGCGCTGACTAATCCTTTTTGAGATCAGAACCAACACGCCGTGCACAAGACCAGCGCATAAGAGTCTGGTAACTCGCCTTCGTTTCTTAGGGCGCAGCTCCTTTATGAGGCGTTCAACACTCGTGCAGGTTGGTCGGGTCTATTGCATTCGCGCGCAAAAGCCGCTGCCTGTGGAACTGTTTGGTGATTGGATGAATAATCTCGACACACTGTGCAGACCGCTGGTCTGGTGGCGTATGTTATAAGGAAATGATAGAAGTATAGTTGGGACCAAGAAGGAGAGAATGACAAATGGCAATTCAACCGTGCAAATTTGATAACGAGAACGAACTCCATTCTTGGGTCGAGTCACAAGTGAAAGAATTTTTCGGCGACGTTATATATGTGCCTGGCACTTTTTTCATCAACACAAAAGGCAAGAAGGGCGGCAGACCAGATGGATTAGTTCTTGATATGGCGAATTCAAGCTGGACAATTGTGGAATCAGAATTGCTTCAGCACGGAGTTTGGGACCATATTGCGGAACAGATCATTCGTTTCGTTGTCGCGGCAAAGAATCCGGAAACGATCCGCAGAGTGAGAGATGCGTTTCTTGAGAAAATCGAGTCCGAAGATCAAATTGGCTTAATGTGCCAAAAAATAGGCATTCCCAGGCAGAGACTTGTCCACAGGATTGAACAAGTCTTGGAAACTGGAACACCAGATATTGCTATTTTTATAGACGAAATAAACGATGATTTAAGAGATTTTGTCGCTGCGTTGGCGGCAACCGCAAGAATATATCGAGTTCAGAAATATAATGTGAACGAAAGAATCGAATATGCTGCCTCGAACGGGTGCCATGCACAGTTTGAGAGAACAGTTGAAGAAGTTCAAGACAACCTATTAAATGACATAACTGTCCTTGATCTCCTGGGTGGCGGTGAACTCGCTTTAAACTTAGGCGGTGTGAAATTATTCGACTTGGCGAATGGCGAGCGGATAGCAATCCGAAAGTCAAAATATTACGAACGCTCAGACGATTATTGGTTTGGTATTACTCCTTTAGTGCTGGAAAAATATAGACAGAACAAATTGACCCACGTTGTATTTGTGTTGGGTTGGGACGGCTTATTCAAGGTCCCGTTGGCGACACTTGAAAAGTACATCGAAAAAGCATACACGCCGCAAGGCGCAGGTGGAACGATTAAGCATTACAACATTATCATCAAGGGTACGCCTGAGCCGCGTCTACACGTTTCAAACAACATAACACTGGAGAATTTGGAAGGTCTTTTTATGCCACCCAATTAAACGACGCGAAAAGGCGGTACGCCGCCAGCGCCGCGGAGGGCCAAGCTCTTTCGTGAGGTGTTCCAAGCGCATGCGCGTTTGTTGGGTCTATTGCCGTCGCGCGCAAAAGCCGCTGCCTGCGTCCCCTGCGGGGACTTGGCATCGCTACCAAACTTCTTATGGAGTGCGGCGGCAGCGACGCCGCTTTGGATTCGACCGAGAGGAATAAATAAAATCCCAATCAAGGACGGACAGATCCAAATCGCCGTCCGCCTAGGCGGGGCGCACTCCAAACGCTGCCTGCGGCATCGCAACCAAACCCGCCGGTTTCTTTACATTCTTTTCACCCCCATGTTAGAATTTCCCGTAATTTTGGAGTGTGTTCCTGTTCTCATTTCCCGCATCTTGAGTGAGCCGCTTTGGCCTGACCGGTGGGAAAGGGCGGGTCAAATCTGCGACGCTGACATCATCCACACGGTTGAGAAGCGACACACGGTCGAGGTCACTTTCACAGCAGATCACACCATCTCAAAGGGAAGCACCGAGATCCAGAGTTGAAGGAGTTTCTGTCATGTCAGGGCATTCAAAATGGCATTCCATCAAGCATAAGAAGGGCGCAGCCGACGCCAAGCGCGGACGCGTGTTCACGAAGCTGATCAAGGAAATCACGGTGGCGGCGCGGGTGGGCGGCGGCGACGCCGACGGCAATCCGCGGCTGCGAACGGCCATCGCGGCGGCCAAGGCGGAGAACATGCCCGCCGACAATATCAAGCGCGCCATCCAAAAAGGCACCGGGGAATTACCCGGAGCACAATACGAAGAAGTGACCTACGAAGGATACGGACCGGGCGGCGTCGCCATGATCGTCGACGTGTTGAGCGACAACAAGAATCGCACGGTCTCTGAAATCCGCCACCTCTTCGGCAAACATGGCGGCAACCTCGGCGAGGCGAATTCGGTGTCGTGGATGTTCCATAAGAAAGGGTATCTCGTCGTCGAAAAGGCCAAGGCCGGCGAAGATCGGCTCATGGAAGTCGGACTCGACGCGGGCATCGAAGACATTCGCGACGACGGCGATTCTTTGGAGGTTTTGACGGCCCCCGAAAGTTTTGAAGCGGTGGTGAACGCGTTGAAGACCGCGGGCATTGAGACGATCACCGCGGAGATTTCCAAGATTCCGCAGAACTACGTCAAGCTCGACAGCAAGCAGGCCGCGCAGATGCTGAAGCTGATGGAGGAATTGGAAGACCACGACGACGTTCAAAAGGTCCACGCCAATTTCGACATCGAAGCCAAAGATATGGAAGCGGTGGCGGGGTAGCGGCGCAGCCTTCTTGTGGCGCAGACACTCTTGTCTGTGCCGTCACTTCTTTTTGCTCGTCAAAGGCGCAGACCCGCGGCGGGTCTGCGCCACATCCGTTTCATGCGAATTCTCGGCATCGATTGCGGCAGCGAGCGCACCGGATTCGGGGTCATCGACTCCGACGGGGAGCATCACACGGTGGTGACGTCGGGCGCCATTCAGACTTCGCCCCGGCAATCGTTCCCCAAACGGCTTCAGAAAATTTACGCCGACCTCGCGGCCCTCATTCGCGAGTTCAAACCCGATCAGGTGGTGGTGGAAGACGTGTTTTACGCCACCAACGTCAAGAGCGCTTTGAAGCTGGGACATGTGCGCGGCGTGGCGCTGCTCGTCGCCACGGAAGCCGGAGTTCCCATCAGCGAATACTCGCCGCTGGAAGTCAAATCCAGCGTCGTCGGTTACGGCCGCGCCGAGAAGTCGCAAGTGCAACAGATGGTCAAGACCCTTCTTCATCTCAAGGAAATTCCGCAACCGAACGATGCGGCCGATGCCTTGGCGCTGACTATCTGTCATGCACACCATCAAGCCACGCAGGATCGCGTGAAGGAAACCCTGGCGCAGGAAAAGAAAAGCCGCCGATAACGCGTGGTGCAGACGCGTCGCGGCGGGTCTGCGCCGCGATCTTAGGAGCGGCAAACGGAAGCGCAGACAAGAGTGTCTGCGCCACACGTTCTGCCGCGACCTGCGAAAATGGCTCGACCGAATCCACGGAAAGGAATCGCTTCAAAGGAATGAACAAGACTTGGCAGCGAGTCGGCGTTTGGACCGGGATCCTTTTTTTCTCGCTGCCATGGATGCGAATGGCCGGTTTCAATGAACCGCCATCACCTCCCCCATCCGCCGCGACCATCAAGATTCAGTTCTCGAAGGAGTTCAAAGAGGGACCCTACGAGTATTTCAGAATCACGATCAACCAACTCGGCGCGGGACAATTCGAAGTCAAACCTCGCACCGGTAAATTGATGACCGACGAGCTGAAGGTGAGCACTGAGTCGGTGCGGCAGATTCTGGCGAACCTGGACGCCGCCAACTTTTTGAATTCGAAACGTGATTACGAAAGCCGGCTCAAGGTCGCCGATATGGGATTGAAGAAGATTTTCTTCCAGAAGGGGACGCAATCTCGCGAAGTCCAATTCAATTACACCACCAACAAGAACATCAACGCGATTGCAGAATACTTCAGCGGCCTAGCCACGACGGAACTGCGCATCGATTCATTGGAGACCGCCTTGAAGTACGACAAGCTCGGTCTTCCTGAACAGATCAAAGGGCTGGACATGGAAATGTCGAATCACTGGCTCTCCGAAACTCCCTTGCTGCTGCCGATCCTTCGACAAATCGCCAATGATTCCGCCGTCTTCAATATGGTCCAACGCAAAGCCCACCAACTCATTCTCGAAATCGAAACCGCCAATCCTTCGACGTTGAATTGAAGGTGCGAATTTTCCACCTTGCTTTTTCGAGCAGACCACCAAACCCCAATGCATCGGAGGACCTACGATGTGATGATTCGTTGTCCCTGAGATGGCCATTCACCGCAAAGACGCCGAGGACGCCAAGGCTGCGCTGAGAAATCTTCGGTTATTTCGCGGACACATCCTCCTATTCGTGGCGCAACGCACGCGGGTCAACGTTGGGATCGCACTGGGCCCTCAGGTGAGAATCGGTTTGGAGACGCGCGGAGTGAACGTCCACCGGTACGGTTGCATCCCCGGCAATTCGATGAAAACGGTGTATCGGACTTGAATGATCACTTCGCCGCCGGTGTGGGTGATTTGAATATCGGACTCCTTCACCGGGAGCTTCAATTCCTTCGCTTTTTTCATCAGCAGGGCGCGGGCGGTGGCGTCATTGTAATTGGCCGCGGCCACGTCGCGCGCGACGCTGTCCATCGAATCCGTATACTCATTGGAGGCAATGTACGGAGGAGCAAACTTCATGGCGAGGTAAATGAACAACCCCAGAAGGACCACCCAAAAAACAAACGCGCCCGCCCCGCCGTGTTCTCTTTTTCTAAACCTCATGGGTCGAATCCTTTCCGTCCTGCGTGTCGCCTGCGTTCAACAATCCCGGGATTCTTCCTCTTGATTCCAATCTGATCCAGACCGGAACACGTCTTGCGTTTGCTGTTTCGACCGGGGAGATTCTACCACAAGGATCGATGAAGGCGGAGATCGATGAGCGCCGCCGGGAATTCGATCGTTGGCATTTGTTTTAAATCTGGCGGTTGATATTTGGACTTTTACTTTTCTAGCAAGTTGCCGAAAAACTGCCGTGCAGGAATTGGAAGGGCCCGTCGTAGATCCG